>JBBSNR010000023.1:0-15735 GCA_038260635.1 Phormidesmidales cyanobacterium | reverse complement strand
GTGAGGTGGCGGGGGGTAGCGCGATCGCATATCCAATCTAGCCGCGCAGCGGGCAGCACCTGAAACGGCTTCATCTGTAGTAGAGACTCTGCGCAGAGCATAATGGCTCACCTCAATTGGGCTGTAGAAATCAACACACTGCTATCGCTAGTTATGGACTAAGCCGAACCCATAACGTAGATCAAAAGAGTAAAGTCCTGCTATCTTGAGAACTCTTCAGGCACTAGCGGCTGAATTCTCTCTAGCATTTCGGGAATAGCAATTCTAATGGCATCCCATAGCAAATTGAAGTCCACTTCATCATATTGATGAACTAGGATATTGCGCATTCCAGCCATAGACTTCCAGGAAATCTCTGGATGCTCAACCCTTAACTCAGACGAGAGTCTGGTTGTAGCCTCGCCAATGACAACGATCTCGTAAAGAATCGCAGATAGACGCATCTCATCGACTGCTAGCGCTTCTAGAGTCGTACCTTCAGCGTAGGAGATGACTTTGTGCCCGGCTCGATAAATATCTAGCAGTGAAGCATTATCCCGCAGCATAGATTAGCCTCGCTGTCTCTAAGATCTCTCGACGCCGAACCCAGTTTGGGCTTTTCTCAATCGAGCCTTTTCTTAGCAGATCTACTTTGCGAGTAAACATATCCTCCAATTCCTCTTTCATTGAGATTGCTTCAAATAGGCCCCAGTGTTTACCTGGTGCAAATTGCACCATTACATCTACGTCGCTGTCAGTACGAAAATCGTCTCGTAGCACTGAGCCGAATAAGTAAAATTCGTCGATTTTCCAGCGATCGCAAAATTCAATAATCGCAGCTTTGGGAAGCGCGATCGCCGTCTGACAAGACTGAAATCCTGAAGGTTTTATCTCATTCATCATCCTGTCTCCAGCTGATTTTGCTGCCAGTCCTTTGCTGCCTGGCTGATTGTAAGGCGTCCATTGTTCCTATGATTCGCCTTCGCCTGCAAAGGCGACGTAGCTGCCCAGTGCAATCAAGCCTGTCCCTGTCACAAAACGCTGCCTTGCCCGTAACTTTGGACTCGCCTGCAACTGCTGACCAATCGGCCCCGCTAAAGCTATCACTACAAAATCTGCCATCGTATTCAGCAAAACAGAAACCGTTCCGAGCAGAAGAAATTGAGCAAATACAACACCTTCAAGGTCAACAAACTGCGGAATAAATGCCAGGAAAAATAAGGCCGTTTTGGGATTTAGGACTTCAACAGTGATGCCCTGTAAAAAGGCTTTTCGATATCCTGTCTTACCAATAGCATTCTGACTAATTACAGGCTCATGACTCAAAATAGTCTTAACGCCTAAGTAGATAAGATAAGCAGCTCCCAAATATTTCACTACGTTGAAGGCGACTGCCGATGCAGCTAGTATCACCGAAATACCCAGAGCGGCAGCCACCACATGAAACATGCCCCCCACCGAGGTGCCTATTGCCGATGCAACTCCCTCTGCCTGCCCGCCTTTTAAGCTGCGAGTCATCACATAGAAAATTCCGGGACCTGGGGTAATGGCCAGAATAAAAGCTGCGCTCAAAAAAAGCGTAAAAGTCGCTAAGTCAGGCATTGTTTAGACTCCTAAGTGTGTCAGATCCCGATAGGTCCTAAGCCTGCTTCAGCTCTGACCTCTTCCCAAGCAATCGTTCCTTCCGTTTTTGACTCTGCCAGAGCCGCCCGCGCTTCACGACTATCGGCAGCGTCCTCTGCTTGTCTAAACTTCAAATGGCGAAGGCTGTATTGCTAATAATATCGCTGATGCCTCCCTCCCTTGGGCCTTCTTTTAGATCGCATCGCGCTTTTAGGCAGTGGAGAAATGTTTGACTACACATTTGCCAAATGGCGGTGGACGAACTGCACACAGATAGAGCCTTCACCGACGCCAGAGGCTACTCGCTTTACCGAACCGTGACGCACATCGCCGACGGCAAATACACCGGGGATGTTGGTTTCTAGGAGGAAGCGATCGCGCTCCAAAGGCCACAGCATTTCCTCCGAAACATCTGGCCCCGTACAGATAAACCCTCGCTTGTCTCGCTGCACCAAATCTCCCAACCATTCAGTGCTAGGCGTTGCGCCAATAAAAATAAATAGAGAACTGGTCGGCAGCGTCTTGATTTCACCCGTTTGAGAATTCTTAACTAGCAGCTTTTCTAGTCGAGTATCGCCCTGTGCTTCAACCACGCTGTGAAAGGGCAAAACCTCAATATTCTCAGTACTGTCAATCTGATCTATCAGGTACTGAGACATGCTCTTGACTAAAGACTCGCCCCGAACCAGCATGTTTACCTTGCGAGCATATTTAGCAAAATACATCGCCGCCTGACCCGCCGAGTTTGCGCCGCCGACCACGTAGATGTCCTCGCCGCTACAGGCAACGGCCTCCGTTTGGGCTGCCCCGTAATACACCCCAGCTCCGGTAAAATCTTCAACGCCGGGAACATTCAGCCGCCGCCAGGCCACACCCATCGCCAGGATCATCGCATGAGCACTAATTTCACCGCCGTCTGCCAGTGTGACAATGCGATAGTCGTCTTCAACGCGCAGGCCGGTCACTTCTTGAGGCGTCAAAATTTCGACCCCGAAGCGTTTGGCCTGAGTCACTGCCCGCCGCGCCAAATCGCCGCCGCTGAGCCCCACAGGAAAGCCTAAATAGTTTTCAATCCGGGAACTGGTGCCTGCCTGACCGCCGGGAGCCTCGCGCTCAATCATCACCGTGCGCAGCCCTTCAGAAGCGCCGTAGACTGCTGCGGCTAATCCGCCCGGCCCGCCGCCGACAATAATCAGATCGTAAAAGGGTTTAGATGCCTCTGTTTGCAACCCCATTTGCTGGGCCAGTTCGGTGACGCTGGGTTTGACGAGCTTAGTGCCTTCTCCAGTAATCACCAGCGGCAGGTCAGGATTTTTTCCTTCGCCCGCATAGTTGGCTAGCTTCTGAGCTTCTTCGTTGGTTTCAATGTCTAGCCAGCGATAGGGAATTTGGTTGCGAGCAAGGAAATCGCGCAGGTCGTGGGAGGTGGGAGACCAGCGATCGCTAATCACCTTCACCCCCTTAAATTCGGGTTTAAAGCTCGCCTGCCAGTCTTGAATCAGATCGTCTAATACCGGGTAGAGCTTCTCTTCAGGCGGATCCCAGGGCTTGAGCAGGTAGTAGTCGAGGTGAGCTTCGTTAATGGCAGAAATCGCCGCGTCTGTATCGGCGTAGGCGGTGAGTAAAGCCCGCTTTGCCATCGGAAAAATCTCGCTGCCCTGCTCCAAAAAGTCTACGCCGCTCATCCCTGGCATCCGCTGATCGGCGAGAAATAGGGCGACCGTATCGCCACGTAGCTTTAGCTGCTGAGTGGCTTCTAGGGCTCTGTCACCAGAGTCAGCGCGGACAATGCGAAATCGGTCGCCGTACTGTTTTCGCAGGTCGCGGGCGATCGCCTGAAGCACCGCCGGGTCGTCATCAATGGTCAAAATGACAGGCTTATCCATAGGGAGATTCCGGGGCAAGGGGCAATCAGTCTACGTAGATTTCATCGATATAGCACCACAGCCAATTTTCATTCGGTTCAAAAGATTGAATGATGGGGTGTGCGGTCTGGTTGAAATGCTTTTGAGCGTGCTTATTTTTAGAACTATTGCAGCAGCCAACGTGGCCGCAAGTGCGGCAGAGCCGGAGATGTACCCAGCTATCTTCCAGCTTAAGGCACTCTTCACAGCCCTGTGCGCTCGGCGTCACTGGCTCAATCTGGTCAGTATGAGAACAGCTTGCATTAGCCATCGTGGTGCCTCATAGAATCTCATTAGAGAAAATACACAGCCAAATACTAGCAGACTGCCCTCAGTAGAATTACCAGATGGCAGAATATTAGGAGGATCGCTGACAGAGCAAAAGCCCAAACCAGCGGTGCTGATCGGTAAAAGTTTTGACCACCGGTAGCCGATGTGCTGCAAGTGTCTGAGTCGTTTCTGCTAAGTCAAACTTGCGCGAAATTTCGCTGAGCAGCCGTTCGCCTGGGGCAAAATGGGCCGTCAGCGCCAACGCCTTTAAACGGACGGTTTGAGCTTTGTGGCTCTCTAGATACATTTCTATCTGATGGTTTTCGGGGCTGTAGCAGGCCACATGAGCAAAGCTATCAATGTCAAAATTGCCGTCAAAACGATGGTTGAGATGGCGCAGCATATTGAGATTAAATTCGGCGGTGATGCCCTGACTGTCGTTATAGGCTGCTTCCAGGATAGAGACTTCTTTTTGGAGATCTATCCCCAGTAGAAAATAATCTCCAGGCTTTAGGGCTAGCGCCACCTGATCGAGAAAGGCGCTGTACTCACGCGGCTGAAGATTGCCGATGGTGCTGCCGATAAAGCAGATCATGCGGGCAGGCAGCTGTGAGAGTGGCAGGTTTGCCAGGGCAGGTTCGTAAGTGCTGACCAGACCGCGTACTGTGAGGTTTGGATACTCTACAAGCAGCTGTTTTGAACTCTCGACTAATGCTGTTTCACTCACATCAATTGGTAGATAGCGCAGCGGATAGCTGGCGGCTTGATAGGCATTGAGTAAAAATCGAGTTTTGGTGGCGCTGCCGCTGCCGAGTTCGACAATTTCGCAGGGGCCGGTGGTTTGGGCGATCGCTCCCCCAAACTCTTTCAAAATCGCCGTCTCTGTCCGAGTCGGGTAATACTCTGGCAGCTCACAAATCTGGTCAAATAGCTGCGATCCCCGCTGGTCGTAAAAGTACTTTGGCGGCAATGTCTTAGGCTGAGACGAGAGCCCCTCAATCACGTCCTGACCGTCTGCCGAATCTGAGCTATCCTCAACTTCGCTTAAATCGTGAACGGTGAGCCGCTGACTATCGACCTTAAGAATACCTGGCAAAACGCTCTCCTAACTTTTAATGCTGCTGTCCTTCAGGCCGCACAGCGAAAGCCTGCGAACGCTTCTCGCCGATGGGGATGATACCAGTTGCGAAAGCAGTTGCGCAAAGCCCATTGGGGGGTTGCCCAACTGCCGCCGCGCAGCACTCGATGCGCCTGGTCAAAATAAACTTGAGAGTAGCCCGCATAGGGAAATGGCCTGAAACCGGGATAGCCCTCAAACCAGCTATCCGTCCATTCCCAAACGTTGCCTAGCATGTCTTTGCAGCCATAGGGACTGGTGTGAGCAAACTGACCAACCGGTGTAGTTGTGCCGACTTGCTGACCGTAATTACATTCGTCGCAGAGCGAATCGCCCCAAGGGTAGAGCCGCGACTGGCTAGTAAGCGCGTCCCAACCCGCAGCTTTAGCCCACTCTGCTTCGGTAGGCAGTCGTTTCCCTACAAATCGGGCGTAGGCATCGGCCTCGTACCAACTCACACCGCAGACCGGATGCTGGTCAGTACTATCATTCCAATAGAGCGGCGCTTTAACCTGGGCGGACTGCTGCCACTGCCAGCCTTCAGGCGTCCACCACTGGGCCTGCTGATAGCCACCCGATTCACTAAACTGGCGGTATTGTCCGCAGGTTACAGGAGTGCGATCAATCCAATAGCCCGCTAGTGATACTGAGTGAGCCGGGCGTTCGTTATCAATCGCTGCTGGTAAATTGCTGCCCTGAATTGACGTGCCAGTGCTGACGTAGACCATATCGCTGGCCGAAGACGGCGACTGAGGCGATCGCCCAGAAATGTTCCTCTCTGCGAGTCGATGTAAAGCCAGCACCATGGCAATCGTTTCGGCATGTTGACTCTCGTGCTGGAGTAGCCAGTGCCAGAGGGCTGCTTGGGTCGGTAGATCTATTGCGGCTAGGGTTTGGAGGGTTTGCGATCGCACCTTCTCCAAATAAACCAAAATCTCCATCAGATCCGGCAAATTTTCCCGCTCTGCCTTGGGTAATCCATCCGCCTCAAACAGCCGCAGATAGTGCGAGAATTCACCAGACTGACCCGCCCCATGCTGCGCAGTCCAAAGCGACTCGGTATAGGCAATATGGCCGAGATGCCAACCCACCGGGCTAAAGTCTGGATGGGCCTGCCGCTTGAAAAGTTCAGGCGGAACGTCAGTAATTAAATTCAGGGTCGTCTGACGGCAATCATCTAAAGCCTGCCGAAAATAAGTGCGAAGAGAGACTGTCGGCAATCGAGAGTCAGTACATTGAATAGACATTGTGAAAGCACTGCAAGCGACTTCACGCGACGGGCGCGTAGGTTTGAATATCCAAATTTTCTCCGATGCTCATGAGAACAGACTGAGAATACGGCTGCCAATTGTCTTCAAACAGCGGTTCAGACGCGAGGATAACCGAATTTGGAAAGCGCAGCGAATCTTTGAGTAGATAAAAAGAGGGCGCTTCTTGCTGGTTGTCAAAACGCACGGCAATCAGGCGTTGCCCCGTGCTCAAAACAATGTTGGCAGAAACGTGCACACCCGCTGTTTTAGCCATCTGCGCGACTTGCTGAACAGTCTGCAAAAGTGCCTCTGCCAAATCGATACCGGGCTGTGTCTCCAGGTAATGGACCAATAAAGCAAAAATGTGTTCGGAATCGGTCAGACCGTAAATGCTGTTGTAAGCTACATCGCACAGCATTTCGCGAATCGGGCGGTAGAGCGTGTGGCGAAAGTTTTCGATTAGGCCGTTATGAGAAAACAGAATTTGCCGATGAGAAAAGGGCTGACAGTTACTCATATCCACTGGCATATTGGCGCTAGCGCTGCGTAGATTTACAACCAAGCTGTTGGTCTGTGCGTAGCGACACAGATCGGGCAAATTTTGGTCGTTCCACATTGGCAGCGTGTTGCGATAGAGAAACGGCGGCACTATCGCCGGGTCGTCGCCGTACCAACCGAGTCCAAAGCCATCGCCGTTGAGAATGGCAGACTTCAGCTCGCGCGGCTGATAGCTCTGAACGAGCATGGAGTGGTCAGGCTTAAAGATGAGCTGGTCGAGCGAGATTTTCGGGCCTAAGTAGCCCAAAATTCGACACATAGTTTTTAAAGTGCAAAACCCTCTTATTTTGCCCTATGCAGCGAATAACGTGTGAGACCCAAACTTTAGAAAGCTTTGGCGCTCGCTAGCATCAGGCAAACCCAACCGGCAATAAAAGCGACGCCTCCCAAAGGGGTGACTGGGCCGAGTGCTTTGATCCCAGCCAGACTCAAGCCATACAGACTGCCTGAGAAGAGGACGATGCCAGCGATGAAGCAACCGCCAGCGATCGCCAACACCGTCACCTCAGGATTTTGCTTGAGCAGCAGCGCGACCACTAGCAGCGCCAGCGCGTGATACATCTGATAGCGAATGCCCGTTTCAAAGCTATTTAAGGCATTTTCTGTGAGCTGACCTTTCAGCGCATGGGCACCAAAGGCACCACCCGCCACTGAGAGAGCACCCAAAAGAGCCGCAATCGTAAAAAACAAGCGAGCCATAAGTTACCAGCTAAGTTTCCGACAGATCAAAGCAGTACATCACTACGCCGGTCTCATCGACTTGAGAAGTGGCATTTAAGGGGCCAGCCCAGGCGTCCAGACAGATCTGAGCTTCTACCAGAGAAATTTCACCCAGCATAGCGAACTGAATCGGGTTAATTTTGCCGCCGTTAGCTTTAACCGCCCTGTAAAAGAGTGACTGTAGCCGCTGAGAGTGAGCCAGCTGGCGCTGACGGAGCCGCCGCTGAGAACCGCGCTCTACATCTGTGAACATCCACAGCGCCCCCACCGTCACCGGAATGCCGACCGATAGCCCCGCAATAACGGTCTCTTGCTTGTTAAGACGAGTGGAGTCTTGGGCTAAAACGGTCTCTACTGCTCGCCCCACGCAGAGGAAGCCCAGCAGTAGACCAAAGGTAGAAAGACCGATACCAGCCGTATATTTTGCAGCAGTCATCATGTGCTTGGCGGATTAATTCTGGGTACGAGTGGCTTCTAGCAGGCGGGAAAAATAAAAGGGCGCTTTGTTGAGCGATCGCCGCTCAATCGTCCAGCCATTGGCTTCTAGTGCCTTTACAACGTCCGACTCTCTATGTAAATAGGCGCGGGTCGCCTTACTGGGGCCGGGAAAAAAGTCACCCACCTTCTTGAGCGTGGCATAAAAGCAGGTCTTCGGCGCAAAGCTCAAGATTACCCGATCAGTTGCCAGCGAACTCAGATGCTTAATCATGGCATCGGCCTTTTCCTGCGGGTAGTGAATCAGCACGTCTAAACAGACGACCGTGTGATAGCTGCCCTCAATTTTCTCCAGATCCAGCGCTTGAAACTGAGGCATTTTCTCTGCACTCAGGTCACCTAACTCAGCCTCGGCTCGTTTTTTGGCTTCATCGACCATTTTTTCTGAAATATCACTGGCAAACACCTGCGCCCCCATCTTCGCCAGGGGAATGCTCAGACTGCCGACGCCGCAGCCTGCGTCACAGACGGTTATGGCAGAGCGATCGCCCTCTTCAGCAAACCATTCCAGCACATTATCAATCGTCTTCTGGTGGCCCGTGCGAATATTAGCCTGCACCTTATTGACTTCACCATCGCCATAGATCCGCTGCCACCGGTCAAACCCCGTCGCGTTGAAATAGTCACGAACTATCGTTTTGTCGTCGAGGGTACTGGTCATAGTCGCCGAAGAGTAAATACCAGCGTAAAACGCTCACGCGATACTGATTCTATTACGTTTTGGGCTTGGGGATGAGTGTAAATGAATGAAGGTGAGCTATCGTATAGCATGTACGGTAAAGTGGTACATCATCCATTCCTTTTCGATAGCCCGGTAGAGGTTGCCAACGATGGAAAGCGTCAGCGTCAACAAATTTCGTGACAACTTAAAAACCTTTGTAGAATCAGCAGCCAACCGTCATGAGCCACTGAGGGTGACTCGGCGAAACGGAAAAGATTTCGTCGTGATGAGTATTGAAGACTGGGAAAGCGAGCAGGAAACGCTTTATGTCCTGCAAAATTCGGACCTGATGCGTCAAATTCGAGATTCTCAGGAAACCCATCAGAGCAATCAGGGCTATAGGCCCACTCGGCAAGAGATGGCTGAGATGCTTGCTATAGAAGACGAATGAGAGCTTTGGTATTTGAAGGGAATACGTGGTCTGACTATGAAAAATTGCGGCAGCAGAATCAAAAGCTTCACAAAGCGCTGTGCAGACAACTCAAGGAAATGCAGCGAGGAGATCCGGCGACAGGCTCAGGTAAACCCGAAAAAATGAAGCACGAGCTTTCCGGCCTATGGTCTAGGCGACTCTCTCAAAAAGATCGCCTTATCTACAAGTTTGACGACCAATACATTCACATCTTTGCGATTGGCGGGCACTACGACCAGCTAAAGTAACGCTGCCTCAAAGTTAAGCCGCTGCCAGATGAGCCGCTGGCTTGTCTGATCGCGATGCCAGCGCAATAGCTGGGCCGGGCTTCCAGGAGCAAGATTAGGTAGGCCGAGGGCTTGGCGCGGGGCGTGGGTGACTAGCGCGATCGCCTCATCCCCACTACAAATTCCCCATTTCACCAAATTCTTAGCCCCCTCTATTAGCGGCAGCGTCGTCCCAGCTAGGGTGCCATCAGCTAACCGCGCCGTACCCTTGACCACTTCGATCTGGCGAGTGTCCCAGGGATAGGTGCCATCGGGCAGACCCAGCGGGGAGAGGGCATCGCTCACCAAAAATAAGCCGCCCATCGGTGCGCCCAAGCTGCCTCGACCTGAACGCACGAGCCAATCGAGCATAGCCGGACAGATGTGCTCACCGTCGGCAATGAAGCCACAGGACACGCGCGGGTCAGTCAGGGCTGCACCGAGCAAGCCCGGTTCGCGGTGATGCAGGCCCGGCATCGCGTTAAAGGCATGGGTGACCATCGTGGCTCCCTGAGCAAAGGCGCGGTTGGCTTGCTCGGCGGTGGCGAGAGAGTGGCCCAGACTGACGGTGATCTGGCGATCGCACAGCCACTCAATCACACCTTCATCCGCCGCCAGCTCAGGGGCTAGCGTGATCATTCTCACAGTCTCTGCAAAGTCGCCAATCAGCGTTTGCACTGCCTTTAACGAAAGCGGCTGTAGAAAATCTGGGGGGTGAGCCCCGCGCTTAGTTGGGTTGAGAAAGGGGCCTTCTAGATGAACGCCTAGAATCTTGGCGCTGTTTTGGTGTGGGGCTTGCTGTTGGAACTGGGCGATCGCCGCCAAGCTGCCACGAAAGTTTTCTAGAGACGTAGTCACTAAAGTCGGGCAAAAACTATCAACACCCTGCTGCCAGAGCAGTTCACAAACAGACTGAAGCTTTTCAAAATCTGCCGCTCTCACCTCGGGAAACGCTAGCCCTAGCGCCCCATTAATCTGCAAATCTACCGCGCCCAAAGAAATCCAGTCGCCATTTACATCCAACGGCTGAGCAGTCAAAGGCTGAGCCGCTGCCATCGGCTGAATCGACCGCACCGAGCGACCGGCAATCACAATTTGATAGAGCCCCACCTGTTGGGGCAGGCGAGCGTTGAGAATGACAGTACTATCAGACATGAATTCTTAAGAGCCACTGAGACTATGACAACTCCACAGTCAGGCACACCGGTTGAGGTTGGGATCATTATGGGCAGCGATTCAGACCTGCCGACGATGATGGGAGCGATCGCCATTTGCGAAGAATTTGGCATTTCCCACGAGGTCGCCATTGTCTCAGCCCACCGCACCCCACAGCGGATGATGACCTACGCTGAGACTGCCCACACTCGCGGCCTCAAAGTCATTATTGCAGGCGCTGGCGGAGCCGCTCATTTACCGGGCATGGTAGCCGCGCTCACCCCGCTGCCAGTGATCGGAGTCCCGGTCAAAACTAGCACCCTCTCCGGCGTAGACTCACTTTACTCAATAGTGCAGATGCCCAGCGGCATTCCCGTTGCGACTGTCGCCATTGGCAATGCTAAAAACGCGGGCCTGCTAGCCGTGCAAATGCTGGCCGCCTATGATAGGGCCCTATTAGATCAAGTGCTCGCCTATCGCCAGCAGCTCAAAACCGTGGTCAGCGACAAGCAAAACCAGCTCACCGCCCTCGGCGCCCGTCAATACCTGAAGCATATGATCAACACCTAAATCCGCCACCACCGCCGCTTCAGCAGCCCCACACCCATAAAACTAACAACACACTCGTTTACGGCTCAAATGAGCGGCTCAAATCAAGAAAAGCTAATGTTGCAGCGATGACACAAATATTTGCGGTGCCGCCAATAACTGGACAAAAGCAAAACATTTTGTAAACTTTTCCGCCGCCCGCCCGGAAAAAAAGCCACAAGCGTACCCACTCTCACCCAAAAAGTATCAAGCAATACAGAACGACTTGCTCAGAATTGATGGAATGAAGTCCATCAGTTTGACAGGTGAATGACGGGTGAGCGGTAATCTTTAACTGCTCACAGGGATCTAAATAACTGGGCCAAGAAAACCATTGATCAAATGGATACTGACTTGAGCATCAGCGGTGGAGCGCTCGAAGGAGCAGAGCTAGAGGTTTATCTTTTGCTTTTAGCACTGGCAACATTTCAAAACCTTCTCTAAAGGTCCTACTATTCGGTAGCTTTTCCCATCTCCCTAGTGGCTGATCTATTAAGAGGCGACTCCATAAGGCCATGGATTACTGTCTAAATTGCGTTAGGAACGCCCGAGCAAAATGTCTAATTTTATGTTGAGAAAGAGAAAGCAAGCCAGGTACGGCCCCTCGCCCTGGTCTGCTAATGTTCCCCCTTTTACAGAAATGGCTAAACGCGGCCTTAATCGTGCGTTTGGTCGCTCATACGCCTGGGGCTGGCTAGCTTGTATCCCCCTGGCCTTCATAATTGTAGCCACTTGGGGATTTGCTGCTCATGCCCAAGATGAAGTCGTTGAAGCTGCCGATGTTCAGATCATTCTGGACAACATCTGGATTGTGATTGCCGCCATCCTGGTGATTTTCATGAATGCTGGCTTTGGCATGTTGGAGACGGGCTTCTGCCGTCAAAAAAATGCTGTCAACATTCTGACGAAAAATCTAATCGTATTTGCCCTAGCTACCATTTCCTTTTGGGCTATCGGGTTTGCTCTGGCATTTGGTGAAGGCACACCGTTCTTTGGCCTCTCAGGATTCTTCCTGGCGGGTACGGACCCTGCTGAACCGGTTTACGGCACGCTGACGACGCCAGTGTTTTTCTTGTTTCAGACAGCCTTCGCGGGTACCGCTGCTACCATCGTTTCTGGTGCGGTTGCTGAACGAATCAAGTTCAACAGTTTTCTGATCTTTAGCGTGTTGCTCACAGCGTTTTCCTACTCTGTCACTGCCCACTGGGTGTGGGGTGGCGGCTGGCTATCGGATATGAGCTTTTTGGGTGAGGGCGTTGCCTTCAGCGACTTTGCTGGTTCTACGGTGGTTCACTCCGTCGGTGGCTGGGCAGCGTTGATGGGTGCTATCTTCCTGGGCCCCCGGATTGGTAAATACCAAGACGGCGGCATCAACGCCATTCCGGGTCACAACATGAGTATTGCCACTCTAGGCTGTCTGATCTTGTGGATCGGCTGGTTTGGCTTTAACCCTGGTTCTGAGCTAGCAGCTGACCTGGCTGTGCCGCAGATTGCGCTGGTGACTAACCTGGCAGCAGCTGCGGGCGGTATTGCCGCAACTTTCACCGCTTGGAGCTTGAGCGGTAAGCCCGATCTGTCAATGGTGATTAACGGCATCTTGGCCGGTCTCGTTGGCATTACGGCTGGCTGCGGCGGCATTGGCTACTGGGGCGCAATCATTGTCGGTGCGATCGCTGGCATCATCGTGGTGTTCTCGGTCGGCTTCTTCGACAGCATTAAAATCGATGACCCGGTTGGCGCAACTTCTGTGCACCTAGTCTGCGGTATCTGGGGCACGTTGGCTGTGGGTCTATTCGACCAAACAGCAGGTCTCTTCTACGGCGGCGGCATTACTCAGCTAATCGCTCAGATCATCGGCATCATCGCGATTGGTCTATTCACCGTGATTGTGACCTCTGCTTTCTGGGTTGTCATCAAGTCTCTGGTTGGTCTGCGAGTTTCCTCCGAGGAAGAACTCAAAGGTTTGGACATCGGCGAGCACGGCATGGAAGCTTACAGCGGTTTCCTCAAAGATACTAGCGACATGGGCGGCATTATCTAAGCGCTCATCTACGCAGTTCATTTAGGCAACTAGACCAAACGACTGGTTCAAGACAGAATTGAGCTGATCACCCGAAGGTGGTATCGGAGACTCTTGCGCTCTCCGGTGCCGCTTTCTGCTTTTTAAACCCAAGCCCGAGCCGAAAGCCAACAGCGCTCGATGGATAGTTTTACCCAACTCATTGCTTTTAATTAACTTCTGCTTCTTTCTGTCTGATCTGCCTGCTATTCTAACGGTACTTATAAAGACACTATAAAAAAGCTGCCTGGTCACTGCGAAAGGCCAGCGTTTCCCTACAAGTCCGCTCAGAACCAGGACAGCAAACTTCGCATGGGTAACCCGACTTCCATTGTGGAAGAAATATTTGAGGCGCTGCCAACTCTGCGTTCTCAAATGTATTTCAAGACATCGCTGACAGCGCTCTCCCATGCCATGGAAGATCAGGTATTGGCTGGTTCAGAGCAGCAGCCTTTGATTATTGCTAGCTTTCAGCAAGAAAGGTTTTATCGGCAAGAAGCGCACCGCTATGCTCGCATCGGTGGGTTGAGCGACCAGGTGTATGTGCTTTCGGCGGTAGAGACCGAGTTTAGCGATGTCGTTGATAGTTACGAAAAGATAGACTTTGACGCTGTAGATGCCCTGACTGAAGAGTGGCATTTAGTGGTGATAGGCGACTATTACAGCGCCGCCTTGATCTGCCGTGAGCATCAGCCGACCAAGCCTGAGCGAACGGTGGGCGGGCCAGCGCCCCATTTAGATCAGACTCGCCGGTTTGAGGGGATTTGGACATTGGACCGACAGGTCAGCCTGCGGGCGGCTAGTGTACTGCTGGGCCGCATCCAAGGGTATCGGCCCGATCTGAGTGAAAAAATTGATCGGGCTCGGGCTCGCTTTATCCCCAATGTGCTGGGCGATACCTTAGAAGTCGATACCGATCCGTTTGCTCAGCGGCTGATTACCTATTTGCAGGCCGGGCAGTACAAGCAGCTCAAGGCTTACCGGGCGATCGCGCTGCAAGAGCAAAGAGCCCGTCTGGTCAATTCGATTACAGCTGCCATTCGGCGATCGCTCAACCCCTCCGAAATATTCATGATCGCTGCCAACGAACTGGGCAGCGTACTTGACGTGGGCCGCTGCATTATCTACCGCTGTGGGCCAGATGCCCCAGACGCCACCATTCAGCACGAGTATCGCCAAACCCATCTCAATTCGCTAGCGGGCGCGACCTGGCCGCTGAAAAACAACCCGCTCTACCAGTGGGTAAAAGCGCATCACAGCACCCTGGCGATTGACGACATTTCGGGCGAGACGGCTGAAGGAATTGACCTGAGCGTCGCGTTGCCCCGGCTCCAGCGCTGGCAGGTGCGAGGCTGTCTGCTGGTTCCTTTGGTGCACAAAAATCGGCTGCTAGGCATGGTGGAGCTACACCTTGATGGCAGCAGCTGTCACCGCTGGAGCGACGATGAGATTGCCCTGACCGAGGCGATCGCCAACCAGCTCAGCGTCGCCCTGATTCAAGCCGAAGCCTACGCCAACCTCGAAGACCTCAACCAGCAGCTTGCCGATTTAGAGCGCACCCGCAGCAACCTGATTGCCATCACCGGCCACGAGCTGCGCACCCCGCTTTCCACCATTCGAGTGTGCTTAGAAAGTCTGCTCACCGAACCCGACATGTCAGCCGATATGCGGCAGGTGATGCTAGATACCGCCCTCACCGATGCCGAGCGTATGCGCAAACTCGTGCAGGATTTTCTCACCCTCTCCCGGCTGGAAAGTCGCCGGGTGGAATGGAACCTGGAGTCGCTCCCCCTGCAAGAGTGCGTAGACCTGGCGCTGAGCAGTCTGCGCTGGCAAAATTCATCGACTTCAGCCCCGTCTATCCGCATTGAAACCGATCTGCCTGAAGAATTGCCCTTTGTGCGAGCAGACGGCGAATGGATTGTCGAAGTGCTCTCCAAACTGCTTGATAATGCCTGCAAATTTACCGAAGCCAATGGCCAAGTTATCATCAGCGCCCAGGTCACGGGTTCAGCCACCGACCAAACCGTTGAAGTGACTGTAGCCGACACCGGTCGCGGCATTGAGGCCGACCGGCTAAAGACCGTATTTGAGCGGTTTTATCAAGAAGAAGGTGCCCTACGTCGCTCGGTAGGCGGCACTGGGCTAGGTTTGGCCATCTGTCAGCAGGTCGTAGAAGGCCTGGGCGGTAAAATTTGGGCGACTTCTGCGGGAAAAAATCACGGCACCGAGATCCATTTCACCCTACCGGCAGCTGGACTGGCCCGCTACGAAAAAGGCCAGTCCAAAAGCCAGCGCCCTCGCAAGTCTTCAGCCAAAACGGTCAGGAGCCGCGCTCGCTACAGTTAAAGAACTATTACGCTTCCTATCAGGGTTGTTAAAATGCTCGCTTAGCGATGATACGATTCCAAACAGCTAAGCTTGAGAGAGATTCATTCATGGCAGAAAGTTTAACAGGTTCAATGCCCAAATTTGGAGGCAGCACCGGCGGCCTCCTAACCAAGGCTGAGGTCGAAGAAAAGTACGCAATTACCTGGACAGCTCCCAAAGAGCAGGTCTTTGAAATGCCGACAGGTGGCGCTGCCATCATGAATGAAGGCGAAAACTTGCTGTATTTG
>JBBSNR010000022.1:0-15818 GCA_038260635.1 Phormidesmidales cyanobacterium | reverse complement strand
GGGATCTATAGAGGCGGATGAGTAAATCGATGGAAAAGAGCGTTAGCTGGCTAGAGGAGCTGCTGAAGCTGCAAGGTCTTGAGACCCGTGTCAGCAGCAGCCAAATGACTGGAGACCTGAGCGATGATAGCTGCTGGCTGACGATTGACACAGCGCCCTTATCTGAGGCTCAAATAGACGGGCTGACGGGCGATCGCGGCAAAGTACTCGACTCCATTCAGTATCTGGCTAATACAGTCCTCAACATGGGTCGCGAACCAGATCAGCAGCAAGCCTACACGGTCGAAATCAATGGCTACCGGCAGCAGCGCCAGGCTGAGCTAAAAGAAATTGCCGATGCCGCTGCCGAAAAAGTCATTGCCGATGGCGAAGAACACGAGATCAAAGGGCTCTCCTCGGCTGAGCGCCGCCAGATCCATAGCTTACTAGGCGACTATGAGCAGCTAGAAACCTTTAGCCGAGGGCGTGAGCCTAACCGACATTTGGTCGTCAAGCTGGCAGGAGAGGCTAGTGACGACGAAGATGCCAGTGAAGAAGAGTAACGGTCTATCCCCTATCAAAGACGATGAGAGCTATTCATATCCCGCAGATTTTGGCTGCGCCTGACCAGACCGTTGCACTCGATGTAGCAGAGCATTTGCCCGGCTTAGAAACGCTGACGCCAGTTACTGGAGAAATGACTGTGGCCCACCGGGGCACCTTCCTGGACGTGAGGGGCAAGGCCCATACGATTATGACTTTGGAGTGCGATCGCTGCCTCAGCAGCTACAATACCCGCATTCAGGTAGACACCTCAGAGCTGGTCTGGCTAGAAGAAGCCGCGCCTGAGGCCAGCGGCATAGAAAAAGAAGTCGAGCTAGACGACCTGGTAGAGTCACTCTCGCCTCAGGGATATTTTCATCCGGGTGAGTGGCTATACGAGCAGATGTGTCTGGCCATTCCGCAAAAGCAGATTTGCCGCCCAGACTGTAAAGGCATCGAAATTAAAAACAACCCGCCGCAGGCAGAAATTGACCACCGCTGGGCAGCACTGTCTTCGCTCAAGCAGCAGCTTTCTGAGTGAGCATAACCCGGCTCTGGGCCAAAAGCAGGCCAAAAGAAGATGGTTGGAGCGACGCTAATAGTCGGCCCACATATAGACTGACTAGCTTCGAGACTGACTAGCTTCGAGACTCAGGCTCAGAAATCAAAAGTTCCAACTCCGCGATTCTCACCCGCAGCGCCGCGGTCATTGCCTCGACCTCAGCTGCCGAGTACCGCACCGGAATATGCTGCGAGCAGTTTTCGCTAAAGGCTTCTACGGTGAATAAAACTGCCCGTTCGATCTTGGCTGGATAGTCTGGCATTCTGAGCTGTTCTACGAGTGCAGCATCGTTTTCTACATATCGGGCTCGTCCCCACAGCTTAACTCGGCGACGATGGCGATAGTCCATCAAAAACAGAAACGCCTGCTCATGCGTAGAGAGATTGCCCACCGTGACATACTGCACATTGCCGGAAAAATCAGCAAAGCCAATCGTCTTGTCATCCAGCACCTTTAAAAAGCCTGGCGGTCCGCCGCGAAACTGAATGTAGGGATACCCACTGGAGCTAACGGTGCCGAAGTAGCAGCCATCTAGCTGAGCTAAAAATTCTGCTAGATCCGGCGTTACTGAATTGTTGGCAGGCCCTTGAGCGATATAGCGCTCGTAAGTCTCCCGCGATCCTCTCTGAGCCTGAGCCGCCTTTACCTCTGGGGTAAAAGCAATCTCGCCAAATTTACGTGCCATGAAGTCGCCTCTAACTAATGCCTGCCATACCCACAAACTTAGATAACTGCTTAACGCGGTCAACCCACGCGAGCACCTGAGGATAGGGCTCTAAAGAAATTTTGCCATCTGAAGATAGAGCCACGTAGGGAAAAACAGCGATATCTGCAATGGTTGGCCGGTTACAAGCTAACCAATCTCTCTCGCTCAAGTGCTGATTGAGCTGCTCTAGAATGAATGCAGCTTTCTTGTTTGTTTGCTCAATATCGATGGTAGAACGACCAAAGAGGTGATACATCCTAGCGGCCTCTGGTCCGTGACAGACTTCGTTCGCAGCGACCGACAACCAGCGGACGACCTCCGCCATAGGCGCAGGCGCAAGCGGCAGCCAGTCATCTGCCGACTCGCCGCCATACTGCCGCGCCAGATAAACCAGGATGGCCTGAGCATCTGATAGAACAGTATCTCCGTCGGTTAAAACCGGCACCTGACCGAAAGGATTGAGCGCTAAAAATGGCGGCTGCCGATGTTCGCCGTGCAGCAAATCGACGCTAACTGTTTCGTGCTCTAGTCCTAGCAGCGAAAGCAGCAGCTTCACTTTGTACGCATTTCCAGATACCGCATGACCGTATAGCTTTAACATGAGCAATCCTCTAAAAATAAACTGCTAGTGGACTGAGAGAGTGTACCGAACGAACGGTACAAAAGTAGTTAAACCGATCATTCGGTACAATGTCAATAGTCAGATCAATTTCTTTTGTTACCCCCAGCTCCTATGGCCCGCGAAACCCATCTGCTAGTTTTGTTCAATCTCTTTCGGCAGTACGGCTACGACGGCGTCAGTCTGGCGAAAATTGCTGAGGCAACGGGGCTGGGCAAGGCCAGTTTGTACCATCACTTTCCAGGGGGGAAGGCAGAGATGGTGACGGCTACGCTGGAGTATAGCCAGCAGTGGTTCGCCGAAAATATTGTGCAGGTGCTGCGGCAAGAAGGAACGGCATTAGCGCGGTTTGAGCAAATGTGCGATCGCCTCGACCAAATTTATGAATCAGGTCAACAGCCCTGCCTCCTAGCCGCGCTGACGGCGGGCGCGCCGCGAGATGCTTTTCAGGCGCAGGTCAAGGCGAGGTTGCAGCTGCTGATTGAGGAGATCGCCACTGTCCTGACCGAAGCGGGGTTAGAACCCGCCCTGGCCCAGCAGAGAGGAGAAGACGCGGTGATTGCCATTCAGGGGGCGCTGATTTTATCGCGGGGAATTGACGATCCGAGGCCGTTTCAGCGCGTGATTGCCCAGCTGCCTCAAAAGCTGTGTAAAGGGATAGATCAGCGCTCATTCGTGGAAGGCGTATCATTGTAAAGGGCAGTGATGGGTAGCTGAAATGAGTTTTCGTGAAGAGCTGAGTTTGCTGGTGCGATCGCGCTATCCATTAATCTACATTCCCACCCGCGAAGAAGAGCGGGCCGAAGCGGCGATCGCTCAGTGCGCCCAAAGTATGGGGGGCGATCGCGCCGTTTACACCTGGGACTATGTCGATGGCTACCAGGGCAACCCGACTGACAATGGCTTTGGTCGGCGCAATCCCTTGCAAGCCCTGGAGCTAGTTGAAAAAGTGCCGGCAACAGCTGCGGCCATATTCGTCCTCAGAGACTATCACCGCTTTTTAGAAGACATTGCCATTTCGCGCAAGCTGCGCAACCTGCTGAGCCTACTGAGAGCCCAGCCTAAAAACATCGTAATTTTGTCCGCTCAGCTCAGCATTCCTGACGAACTGAGCAGCAGCATTACCGTACTGGAGTTTCCGCTGCCCGATGCCGCCGAAATTCGCACCGAGGTAGATCGGATACTGGGAGCGACCGGTAGCCAACTCTCGGCTCGCGATACCGACGAGCTGGTGCGCTCCTGTCAGGGGCTGGCTTTAGAGCGCATTCGCCGGGTGCTCTCGCGCGGCATCGCCGCCCACGGCACCTTTGAACCAGGCGATATTGATCTGATTTTAGAAGAAAAGCAGCAGACCATTCGCCAGACCCAAATCCTAGAGTTTTACCCGGCCAGCGAGAAAATTTCCGACATCGGCGGGCTCGATAGCCTGAAAGACTGGCTGCTGACGCGGGGCAGCGCTTTTTCTGAAAAAGCCCGCCAGTACGGTCTGCCGCATCCGCGCGGGCTGATGCTGGTCGGCATTCAGGGAACGGGCAAATCTTTGACGGCTAAGGCGATCGCCCATCACTGGCATCTTCCCCTGCTGCGCCTGGACGTAGGCCGGTTATTTGGCGGCCTGGTCGGTGAATCCGAGTCGCGCACCCGGCAGATGATTCAGCTGGCCGAGGCCCTGGCCCCCTGCATTTTGTGGATCGATGAAATTGACAAAGCCTTTGCCGGGTTTGACGGTCGCGGCGACTCAGGCACCACCAGCCGAGTATTTGGCACCTTTATCACCTGGCTCGCCGAAAAATCCTCTCCTGTGTTTGTCGTCGCGACCGCCAATAATATTCAGTCACTCCCGCCCGAAATGCTGCGCCGGGGCCGCTTTGACGAAATTTTCTTTGTCGGGTTGCCCAGTCAGGAAGAGAGAGAGGCAATTTTTGCAGTGCATCTCTCCCGCCTGCGACCCCACAACCTCTCTACTTACGAACTCAAACGCCTGGCCTATGAAACCCCCGATTTTTCGGGCGCTGAAATTGAGCAGGCCATTATCGAAGCGATGCACATTGGTTTTAGCCAAAACCGCGACTTCACCCACGACGACGTGCTCGCAGCGGTCAGCCAAATTATTCCGCTAGCGCGCACTGCCCAGCCGCAGATAGAGGCGTTGCAGAGCTGGGCGGCGGCGGGGAGAGCCCGCATGGCCTCCCGGCAAAACCCCCTATCTGAGCGGATTGAGCAGCAGCGTAAGAGCGATCGCCCCAGCCCTGAATAGACCATCTCATGGGCGACCAGCGCCGGCTTTACCAGCAGCTTTACCAATAGCGCGCTTCACGCTATAACCATAAGGCTCTTGCATGACTGTCTTTTGCACGCCCTGCCTTTTGAACGACCTGTCTTCGTCATGGTGATGAAAAACTTTTTACTGACTCTGAGTAAATTTGTGCTTGGCATTATTTTAGCCATGCTGATCGTCTCGCTGGCGGGCCTATCGATGGCCCGCTATTTCATGACGCGGATGGCAGAGCCACCCGACCGGCCCACTTACGATAATGATCTGCCAGAGCAAGCGCCTAGCGCCAGCCCAGCAGAGCAGCCTGCCGACAGCCCAACCGCCGCGACAGAGCCTGAGCCCCCAGCAGACGAACCCTTGCCGGAGGGCAGCTACCCGGCCACCGTTAACCAGCCAGTGGGCCTGATTGTGCGCAGCGGGCCGGGGACAGACTACGAGCAAATTGGCGGCTTAGAGTATCAGGCCAGTCTGGTGGTGCTCTCAGAAGAGAGCGGCTGGCTGAAAGTGCAGACAAGCAGTGGTGAAGAAGGCTGGATCAAGGACGGTAACGTGGCTAAAGAGTAGCTGTAAATAAGAAGACTGTTAAGAAAGCTATCTCATTTCAACGGTTGGTTACAGAACGGGGGCGATCGCCCGATTCGCTCAGAATGGGGTGATAGCTTGGGATCGCCCACAAGTCACAGGCAGACTCCTATGTACGATAACTCGCGAAAAGATTGGCTGGGTTCGGTAGTAGTAGCCGCTTTGGGAGCTGGGGTAATCACTTCTTTTGCCGTCAGTCAGGGGCAAAACCCGCTCGTAGGGCTAGGCATTACGGCAACAGCAGCGCTAGCCGCAGTGACGCTAGATGTTTTGCTATAGCTGCCAAAGGCTATCTTCAATTGGCCCTACTGCAAGCGCCTACTGCTGAAAAGTAGACAGCTCAGGTCACCTTGACGGTAACAATAGGCAGCTTACGTGCTCTCTCAGGCAGTTCGCTGTCAGCAGCTTTTAGCGTCGAGAGCGTGAAAATAAATCCTATGCTATTTATTACCAACCGAGTTTTAGAGCAGGGCATGACACCGCTGCCCGAATCGGGTTCAGAATTTAGGCTGTCACGCCCCATCAACTTCGTTTTAGCAAACAACCAGGCCGAGCAGTCATTTTACTGCTGCTGGCGCGCTGGCCCTCGCAACTACACTGAGGTTGGCAGCGCTAACTTGTTTGATCGGCTAAAGGCGCTCGAAGCTGACCAACTGCTGTTCTTCATCCACGGCTTTTCTACCCTGCCAGAACAGGCTTTTGAGCAGACTGAAAGACTCCAGCAGCTGATAGATGCGCTGCATCAGGTCGAGCTAAGAGAGCAGGGCGGTAGCCCCAAAGTCGTGGTCATACCGCTAATTTGGCCTTGCGATAGCGACTTTGGCAAAGTAAAAGACTATTTCGATGACCAAAAGTCTGCCGACGCTAGCGGCACCGCCTACATGCGGCTACTGCAAAAATTTCTCGCTTGGCGCGAAGAAAACAGCACCTTGGAAAACCCCTGTCTCAAACGGGTCAACCTCTTGTCGTTTTCGATGGGTAATCGGGTGCTGCGCAGCGCCCTAAATCTCTCTGTCAAATACTACCCACAAAACAGCATGGCCCTGTTGTTTAGAAATGTATTTATGAGCGCTGCCGATGTCACCAACCATAGCCTGGAGCCTGGCAATGAGGGAGGGATGATCCCACCGATGAGCCGCAACGTAGTGGTGTACTATGCAGCAGACGATCTGGCGCTGAGAGCGAGCAAGGTGGCCAATGTCAATATCAGCAGCGCTGCCGTCACTCGGCGGCTAGGACACACTGGCCCCGAGCATATGGACAAAGTTCCGAGAAATGTCTACGCCGTTGACTGCGACGACTTTAACAATCGCTACGATTCGCCGCTGGGCCATGCTTACTTTCTCGATGACCCGGCGACTGGAGATGCGGGCCTGCTGCTGCGTCACGCCTGGGCCTGTATGCGCACAGGCCGGGTGCCGATTACCCCTAGCGCTTTTCCGACTAACCGAATAGAGATTTTGAACAACCGGCAGCAAGTATAGCCAGCTGTCGTTTTCCAATCAATAACAGAGCTTTTAACATAGATTAACAATCCTTAAAATCACTGTGCTTCGAAGGCTTAGCTATATTTTTGATTGGGCTCTGCTACTGCGGGCTAAACAGTTTTTCCAGGTGTTTGCGAACCCAATCAATCGGGTTTTGATTGTATTCTTCTGAGTTGATCAGCCCTAGCGCTCTCAGCTGGCGACCTTGCTGCGAGAGTTCTGATTCGTGACGGCCCATCTCTTCAACGATGAGATTGTACATATGGGGCTGATCGTGCAGCAGCTTTTTGAATCCTTGAGGACTGATCACAAATAGCGTTGTCTCTTCAAAAGCTTTAACTGTCACCGTCCGGGGCACTTCTAGCATGAGCGAAAACTCACCAGCAAACTGTCCTGCTTTCATAGTTGTTGTTTGCCCGGTATCTGGCAGCGTATAGCCTACCGAGCCAGAGAGAATAATATAGAAGGCATCGCCAGGTTCGCCTTCTCGATATAGAATTTCTGAAGCCTGCAACCGCTTACGATGGCCAATCTCGACGAGCTTGCGCAGCTCCAGCTCAGTGCATTTTTCAAAGTAGGGCAGCTGTTTTAATAAATCTCTGATGGCAACCGGCTTGGAGAATTTGTCCAGGTTGCTTTCGTGCGATCGCTGCAAAGCCGAGTGCTGCGCGTAGTCTTGAGGGGTAGACTCAATCACCACATTAGGATTGCGCTGCCACAGGTCGAGCCGAGGCGAGGCTAACCGCAGGCCATGCTGCTTCAGGTTTTGACGAAGAATAAAATTGAGCGAACTTTCGGTTTTATGCTTTTGAGCAATTTCGTCTACCCACACCCAAAGCTTAAAGTTCAGCGAATTTTCTCCAATACTGCTGAAATAAACCTCGGGCATGTGCTCTAGAGAGACAGTCTCCTCCGAATAGGCCGAATCCATCAGCACCTCGATCACCAGGATTGGGTCGCTTTCATGGGTGACGCTAACCGGAATTGAAACCCAGCCTTTAGTATTGGAGTAAGTCCAATTGGTAATGCGGTTGCTGATGAGATCGCTATTGGGAACAACAATATGCTTTTGCGTGATGGTGCGAATGACGGTAGAGCGCAGGGCAATTTCGGCGATGTAGCCGCAGAAATCTTCTCCCTCAACAAAGTCGCCCACCTTCAGCTTTTGCTCTACCAGCAGAGTCAGGCCGCTGATAAAGTTTTTGGTGATTTCTTGCAAGCCAAAGCCGATGCCGATGCCCAGGCTGCCTGCGACCACCGCCAGCGACGCTAAGTTAATGCCAACAGCCTGTAGGAGCACAATACACAGCAGCGTTGCCAAAGCGTAGCTAGTGATAGTCGCGACCGACTCGCGGGTGCCCTGCTTCAGACCCAGGCGAGTGAGCACCTGTAGAGCAAGAAATCGCCTCAGCCCGAGCGAGACGATCAGTGTGATCAAAATGATCAGCAGAAACTGCGCGATCCCGCTGAGAGAGATGCCGGAGCTGCCCAGCTGAAAAAACGGCGTTTCTAAAGTTGACTGAATCTGCCTAAAAAAAGTGAACATGAGTCAGCATGGGTCGCAGCGGAGCCGTTCAGCATGGGTCTGAACAGACGCTCCACTATAGCAGAGCTGGCTGCACCGCTAACCGTGAGCTGAAAGCAGCTGTCGCTGGCGAATGTCGTCGAGTTTGGCATCGGGGATGGCGGCAATCAGCTGCTGGGTGTAGGGCTTTTGGGGCGAATTGTAAATCACGTCAGACGGGCCGATTTCTTCGATGCGGCCCTGATTCATCACCATGATGCGATCGCTCACAAACTTCACCACGCTCAGGTCATGCGAGATAAAAATATAGGTGAGATTAAACTCCTGCTGTAGATCTTTGAGCAAATTCAGCACCTGCGCCTGCACCGACACATCTAGCGCCGAGACCGACTCATCGCAGATAATAAACTTGGGCTCGCAGGCGAGGGTGCGAGCGATGCAAATCCGCTGACGCTGCCCGCCCGAAAATTCGTGGGGCATTCGCTTCAGCGCACTCGCATCGAGACCGACGCGCTCTAGCAGACTGCCTGCCCGCGCCTGCCGCTGCTGCTCATCACCGACCAGGCCATGAATTTTCATGGGTTCAATAATGGCCGAGCCAATCGTCTGCCGGGCATCGAGCGAGCCGTAGGGATTTTGAAAGACAATCTGCATCTCTCGCCGCAGTCGGCGCATATCGCCATCGCTCAAATCTAGAACAGATTGTCCGTCAAACTGGATGGTGCCAGCTGTTGAGTCAATCAGTCGTAGCAAACAGCGGCTGAGCGTGGATTTACCGCAGCCCGACTCGCCCACAAGCCCCAGGGTCTCACCTGGATACACTTCAAAGCTGACGCTATCGACCGCCCGAAATTCTGCTTTTTTGCCCAAAAAACCCTGACGCATCGGAAAGGCTTTGGTCAGGTTTTCTACCTTTAGCAGCGGCTGCTTTTGCAGAAGCTGTTGACGATGCTGCGCTATCTCCTGCGGGCTGACTTCGGCTAGCAGTTCGGCTTTTTCAGCTTCTGTGCGAACTTTGGCGACTATCTGCCCTGTCGTCTCATCTTCTGATCCATCCGCTGGGCGCACTTCCATAAAGTCGCTCACGGTGGGCAGCCGTCTAAGCTGCTTGTTAGGTCTGGGGCGACAGTTTAAAAGTCCTTGTGTGTAGGGGTGCTGAGGGTCGGCAAACAGGTCGTATACCGGGGCGATTTCGACCAAATCACCTTTGTACATGACGGCGACGCGATCAGCAATTTCTGAGACGACGCCCATGTCGTGAGTGATAAAGACAATGGCGGTGCCGCGCCGGGTTTGCAGGTCGCGTAGCAGATCGAGCGTGGTCGCCTGAATGGTGACATCTAGCGCCGTGGTCGGTTCGTCGGCAATCAGGATGGCGGGGTTGCCTGCGAGGGCTATGGCAATCATTACCCGCTGCTGCTGCCCGCCCGAAAGCTGATGCGGATAGCGCCCTAAAATCTGCTTGGGTTCAGGCAGCTTGACTTCTTCAAAAAGTTCGATGGCTCTGCTGGTCGCCGCTTTAGAATCTAGATCTTGATGCAGCCGCAGCGCCTCTGTGAGCTGGTCGCCACAGGTATAGACCGGATTAAGCGAGGTCAGCGGCTCCTGAAAAATCATTGAAATCAGTTTGCCCCGGTACTGCCTGCGCTGATCTCGAGTGAGCTTGAGCAGGTCAACGGGTTCTGCATTGGGCGAGGTGGGATCGCGAAACCACACTTCGCCAGATATTTCAGCGCTGGGCTCTAGCAGGCCAATTAGGGCTAGCGAGGTAACCGATTTGCCCGATCCCGATTCACCGACAAGTCCTAATGTTTCTCCGGGGGCGATCGCAAACGACACCAACTTCACGGCTCGCACATTCCCCGCTTTGGTTGGAAACGTCACCGATAGATCGCGCACATCGAGAATAGGAGAAGACATATTTTCACAGCCAGCCGTCGTTTTTTTGTGTAGCCCTTTTCGTGGAAAGCATGACGCCGAGCTTCCCGACTAAAGCGGATTGCCTGCTCGCCGTGAATAGAATTAGATCAACCCTAATTACTTGAGAACCAGTTCATACAACAATAAACGTAAAGTAACCGCAAAAGCAAAGCGCAATAGTAGCAATAGAAACCAAAGGCACGCTCTCCTACTCAGGCTCCTACTTAGGATAGAGACAGGTGACGGCTGAAGATTTCTACGGGCGTATGCCTAAAGGAGTATTTAGAAACAATTGGTGCAGGCTACGGGCTGATGTGTAGCGATTTACTCACTTTTGTATCAGAAGATTTATGTAGGTTTTGACCACGGGTTAGAGGCGCTTGATAAAGTGCCCTTTAATCTACTGTTAATGATGAGTGTAAGGAGCTGAGTAACATGCGCGAACCCGGATTTCTCAGGGCCGGTTTTTTCAGGGCCAGACTTTCTAGAGGGATCTTAAGGCGAGTTGTTTTAGCCTTGTTTGCGCTGACTTTATCGGTGGTTTTAGCCAACTGCGGTTCTCAGGAAGCCGCGACCGATGCGCCTTCCACAGACGAGGCGGCGGCACCAGCAGCGACCGGGGCTTTGGTCTTTGGGGCAGGCGGTCAGCCGGTCAACCTCACACCCGGCAACATTACCGATGGTAATTCCATCGCGGCTCAAAAGCAGATTTACAACTATTTGACCGGTACTAAGCCTGGCACGACCGAACCAGCGCCCGAACTGGCCACCGAGTGGAACGCCTCTGAAGACGGCTTGACATGGACATTTAACCTGCAAGAAGGCGTCAAGTTTCACGACGATAGTGACTTTAACGCTGAGGCGGTTGTCTTTAATGTCAATCGCTGGTGGGACCCAGAGTTTGAATACGGCTTTCGAGAGGAGGGGAATCTCTTTGAGATTTGGACGGATCTATTTGGCGGATTTAAGGGCGATGAAGCCTCTACGCTGGTGGATGTGAGAGCCGTTGACGATCTGACGGTGGAGTTTGAGATAGCTGAGCCGTTTGCGGCGTTTCCGGCGGCGATTGGGTCAGGTTACTTTGGCATCGCTAGCCCCACAGCTATGCAGGAGGCGGGAGCGAGCTACGGCAGTCCTTCTGGGGCGGCGATTGGGACCGGGCCTTTTGTGTTTGAAGAGTGGCAGAGCGGCGATCGCATCACTTTCTCCAAGTTTGAAGACTATTGGGAAGACGGCCTGCCCGCTGTCGATCAGCTGGTCTTTAGCTTTGTCGAAGATCCGGCGGCTCGGTTAGCCCAACTGCGCGCTGGCACGTTAGATTTCACAGTCGATCTCACGCCTGACCAGCTCACTGAGATTGAGACGGATTCCAACTTAGAAGCTATTTTCCGGCCTTCGTTTAATGTCGGCTATCTGGCGCTAAACCCTAGCTATGAACCGCTGGCCACAGCAGAAGTCCGGCAGGCGATCGCCCAGGCCATCAACAAGCCCGCAATCGTCAAAGCATTTTGGGGCGACCTGGGTGAAACCGACGGGCACTTTACCCCGCCCTCGCTGGATGAATTTGCCAATAGTGACGTGAGCGACTATGAATATGACCCGGAGGCGGCTAAGGCGGCGATCGCCGAAGCAGGCTACCCCGACGGCTTCGACCTAGATCTCTGGTACATGCCCGTCAGCCGCCCATACTTTCCTAACCCCAAACCAATTGCCGAAGCTTTCGCCGCCGAACTCAGCCAGATTGGCATTAAGGTAAACCTGCAAACCAAAGACTGGGGCGCTTACCTGGATGATCGCAACACAGCTCCTGGTTTCCAATCATTCATGCTGGGCTGGACCGGCGACTATGGCGACCCAGACAACTTCTTGTTTGCCCACTTTGGCCCCGGCTCCACTCAAGACCTCGGCGATTACAAAAATCCTGAGATGTTTGAACTGCTGACCAAAGCCCGCACCGCCAGCGAGCCAGATGAGCGCAAAGATCTTTACCAAGAGACCGATGCGCTGCTGTTCAAAGAAGCGCTGCGCATCCCGATTGTGCACTCTCAGCCTTTACTGGCAAAGCGCACCAGCATCAACGGCTGGGAGCCCAGCCCCCTCGGATCTGAGGCATTCTCAGAGATTAAAAAGGGTTGATGCAGCGTTAGTACCAGCACAGCACCCATCCTTCCAATCAGTGACCCCATGGGCAGATACATTTTCAAGCGACTGCTACAGCTGGTGCCGGTTTTGCTGGGCATCTCACTGCTGGTATTCGCCTTCTTACACCTGATTCCGGGCGACCCAGCGGTGACAATGCTAGGCGACAGAGCGACCCCCGACGCCATCGAAAGACTGCGCGAGCGGATGGGCCTAAACGAGCCTTTGCCACTCCAGTATCTGTCTTTTTTAGGCAGCCTGATAACGTTTGATCTGGGCACCAGCATCTTTACAGGCGTACCGATTTCCAAAGAAATTTTGCTGCGCTGGCCAGCGACCTTTGAGCTGTCTGTAGTCTCGATGCTGATCGCGCTGCTACTGGGCATTCCGGCAGGCGTGATTGCTGCCGTGCGTAAAAACAGCATTGTCGATAATCTGACGATGAGCGGTTCGCTGCTGGGCGTATCAATGCCGGTTTACTGGCTAGGGCTGCTGCTGGTGTACCTGTTTGCGGTCAATTTGCAGTGGCTGCCGCCCAGCGGACGCATCGGTATTAATGTGGGCTACGACTTTAAGCCGATCACCGGATTCTTTATCTTCGATGCGCTGGTGCAGGGCAACTTTAAGGCACTCGGAGACATCATTGCCCATCTGATTTTGCCAGCGGTGACGCTCAGCACTATTCCGCTAGCGATTATCGCCAGAATCACCCGCAGCGCCATGCTAGAAGTGCTCTCTCAAGACTACATTCGTACGGCCAGATCTAAGGGATTGAAAGAGTTTTGGGTGATTGGGAAACACGCTTTGAAGAACGCCATGCTGCCAGTAGTGACTATTATCGGACTAGAGTTTGGCACGCTGCTGGGCGGGGCAATTCTCACCGAGACGATTTTCTCTTGGCCGGGCATTGGCAAGTGGATTTATGAGGGTATTTTGCAGCGCGACTATCCCGTAGTACAGGGCGGGGTGGTGTTTGTGGCGTTTGTTTTTGTGTTGGTCAATCTGATTGTCGATGTCTCCTATGCCTTTTTAGATCCTCGCATTCAGTACAAGTAAAAAATAACAAATACAAAATATTCCCGGTTCTCCTCAGTTCTTAAGCCTATGGCCGCTACCACTTCTCTCAGACGTAAGCCCAAGTTTCTCAGGAATCGGGCGGTTCAAAGATTTTTAGAATCTACTTCGGGATTAATTGGCCTGGGCCTAACGGCGTTTATCATCTTAGCGGCCCTGCTAGCCCCTATTTTAAACCCTTACGATCCAGCAACTGACCGCGACTACGCAGCCCGTCTACAAGGCCCGAGTCTGGCACACTGGTTTGGCGCAGATGGCTTAGGCCGGGATATTTTGACCCAGGTGTGGTATGGCCTGAGAACTTCGCTGGTGATTGGTCTGGTCGCGGTGCTACTCGGTCTGTTAATTGGGGTATCGCTAGGGTTAGCGGCGGGTTACTTTCGCGGCTGGATAGAGACCGTGATTGGCTGGATTACCGATGTGATGCTGGCATTTCCTTCAATTTTGCTGGCGATCGCCGTCGTCACCGTCACGGGCCCTAGCGTCATCAGTGTCATGGTCGCTGTCGGCATTGTACAAATTCCCAAATTCATCCGCCTCACCCGCAGCATGGTGCTCTCCCTGCGCGAACAAGAATTCATCCAAACCGTCCGCGCCTTTGGCGCTAAAGCCCCGCGCATTGTTTTCTTACACATTTTGCCCGCTAGCCTCGCCCCCTTAGTCGTTCAATCAACCCTGGCGATTGGTACCTCTACTCTAGAAGCGGCAGGCTTAGGATTTCTGGGCCTCGGCGCACAGCCCCCCACCCCCGAGCTAGGCACTATGCTCTCCGACGCCTTCAAAGGCGGCTACTCTCTCTCCGCCCCCTGGACAATCGTGTTTCCAGGTCTGTTTATTACTCTGACCGTATTGGCCTTTAATCTGTTGGGCGATGGATTACGAGATGCGCTCGATCCAAAGGGTAGCCGGTAGACATGTTTTTGTAAGTATGAGGGCCAAACCCAGTCGGCTCTCCCCTCGTAAACATGACGACTCTCTCTAGAGAGGCTGTAGGATTTCATCAAGTTTCGCTATCGTACAGATAGAATGCTTATCCAGCAGAATTCATGGACACTTCCTCACAGCCTAAGTCCCCACTCGATTCAGCTAGTGACGAGCAGCAGGCTACTCATCCTGGTAGAGACATCGGCGGCGGCCTCCCTGTTATTGAATACTGGGCAAAGCACACACTAGCACCGGAAGGACCGCAGGTTTGGAAGACGCTGCTGCACAAGAGCGCTTGTCTCTCTTGCGCTTGGGGAACAGGCGGACAAAAAGGGGGCTTTACCAATGAGGCAGGCGAAAAGCTACAGCGCTGTGCGAAAAGTGTAGAGTCTATCGTCGCTGAGTTACAACCGCCGGTTGAGCCGCACTTTTTTGAAAAACATACGATTGAAGACTTGCAGCAGCTCAGCTCAATGGAAGCAGATAGGCTGGGCCGCTTGAGCTTTCCAGCAATCTTGCGAGCGGGATCATCGCACTATGAGCGCATTAGTTGGGATGAGGTGTATGGCCTGGTAGAAGTAGCCTTTCGCCAACCGCCTGAGCGAGTGGCTTCTTATAGTTCTGGGCGGTCTTCAAACGAAGCGGCTTATCTGTTGCAACTAATGATGAGGGCGCTAGGCTCAAACAATCTGGCTGACTGCTCTGACCTGTGCCACCGACCTTCGACTGAGGGATTGAGTTCTATCTTTGGTTCCGGTACTTCGACGGTGAGTCTGGAGAGCCTGAAGCAGGCTGACTGCGTGGTGCTCACCGGGTCAAATGCGCCTGCGAACCATCCAAGGCTGATGAATGAGCTGATCAAGCTGCGTGATCGCGGTGGCACAATAATCGTCCTCAACCCCGTCCGCGAAGTCGGTCTGGTCAAATTTGGCTCTCCTTCCTTCCCGGTAAAATCGCTCCTGCCGGGCTCTGATATTGCCAACTTGTTCTTACAGCCCATTCCCGGCAGCGATCTCGCCATCTTCATCGGCATCCAAAAGTCTCTCATTGAGCGCGATCTAGTTGACTACGACTTTTTAAGCGCCCATACCGACCACTGGGAATCTGTTGTAGCGCAGGCGGAAGAGACATCCTGGGAAACGATCACTGAAACCTGCGGTATTGCTAAAGATGACATTGAGACCGCTGCTACCCTCATTAGTCAGGCCGAGCGCACCGTCTTTGCTTGGGCGATGGGCATCACTCACCAGGCTAACGGCGTTGATAGCGTTTGCGCGATCGCGAACACGGCTCTCATAACCGGCAACGTCGGCAAAATGGGCGCGGGTGTCATGCCAATTCGGGGCCATTCCAATGTGCAGGGCTTTGGATCGATGGGGGTGAAAAATGAGCTGAAGCCTGCTTTGCAAAAGGCGCTAGAGAAACTGTTGGGAAAGCCGCTCAACTCAAACCCTGGCTATCATGCGCGATCGCTCATCGAAGC
>JBBSNR010000021.1:0-15877 GCA_038260635.1 Phormidesmidales cyanobacterium | reverse complement strand
GGTAAATAATAGTGAGTCTTCAACTTAGGAGCCAGGCTAAAAAATGAAAGTTGGTTTGCAATGGGCATTGAGCGATGCTCACGTTCCTACCGATCAGCCCAATAGCCAGCGTCAGCTTTCAGTCTCGCTGTCAGCTAGCGGCGAGGGTTCGCAAGCGCCTCTAAATCTGTGCTTTGTGCTAGATCGCAGTGGCTCAATGATGGGCACCCCGCTAAAGACCGTCAAGCAGGCGGCGCATCGGATTATTGATCGGCTGACGGCGCGCGATCGCATCTCCATCGTTACTTTTGACCACAAAGCCGAAGTTCTGGTCAAAAATCAGCTCGCCACTGACCTGGAAGGCATTAAAAAACGCATCGACGGACTGCGGGCGGGGGGCGGCACCTCAATTGACGACGGCCTCAAGGCGGGGATCGGTGAACTTGCCTCGGGTAAAGAAGATCGCATTTCTCAGCTGCTGCTGCTAACCGATGGCGAAAATGAGCACGGCGACAATGCGCGGGCGCTGAAGCTAGCGGATGTCGCCACAGGCTACAACCTGACGGTGAATACGCTGGGCTTTGGCGACCATTGGAATCAGGACGTGCTGGAGCAAATTGCCGATGCGGGCGGCGGATCGCTCAACTACATTGAACATGCGGAGGCGGCGATCGCCATCTTTGGTCGCCTATTCAAACGCATTCAGTCCGTCGGCCTCACCAACGCCTATCTCAACCTGGAGCTAGCAGACGGCACCCGGCTGGCCGATCTGAAGCCGGTCGCCCAAGTTTCCCCAGAAACCATAGAACTCACCGCCGTCCAGGAAGGCAACCAGGCAATGGTGCGCATCGGTGACCTGATGAAGGATCAGCCCCGCGTAATTTTGCTCAATCTGTATGTGCCGCAGCTGACGGCGAGTACAGCTACGATTGCACGGCTACAGGTGACCTACGACGATCCGGCGGTGGGACTGAGCGGCCAGACGACGGAAGCCTTTGCCATCGAAATAGAGGCTCAAGATGCTTACGTCTCTAAAGTCGATGCGGGCGTTCAGCAAAATATTTTGGCGCTGGCGAAGTACCGGCAGACGCAAATTGCGGAAGATAAGCTGAAGTCGGGCGATCGCCAAGGCGCAGTCACGATGCTGCAATCGGCGGCAAATACCGCTATCCAAATGGGAGATAAAAACGCGGCGACGGTTTTGCAGGAAAACGCTACGCAATTGCAGGCCGGGAAGGATCTGTCGGAGCGCGATCGCAAAAAGACCCGCATTGCCTCCAAAACTCAACTTCAGTGATGGCGATTTTCAACCGCGCAGTCTGCCTCGGCGATGCCTGCGGGCTAGCCGTTGCCCCATCCTTGGCTTTTCTTCAGTTAAACCTTAAGCCAAATTTCAAGTCAAAATTGCGCCGCCCATGAGCTTTTGATAGCGCCGCGCCAGCTCTTGTTCCATCAGCGGCCAGCGAGTCAAACCGTCTTCGCCAGATTCGCTTTCAGCCTCTAGAACCTTGGTTGCCGCCGTTCGCGCTAGCTCTAACACTGCTTGATCTTCTACCAGGCTGGCCAAGGCAAAATCTGGCAGCCCCGACTGGCGAGTGCCCAGCACCTGCCCCGGCCCGCGAAAGCGCATGTCCATCTCTGAGATGAAAAAACCGTCTTGAGACTGCTCTAATACCTTCAGCCGCTGCATGGCTGGTTCGCTTTTGCTGCTGGTCATGAGCAGACAATAGGACTGATCGCCGCCTCGCCCGACGCGCCCTCGAAGCTGGTGCAGCTGCGATAGGCCAAACCGCTCGGCGTGTTCGATTAGCATCACCGTGGCATTGGGCACGTCCACCCCAACTTCTACCACTGTCGTGGAAACCAATACCTGTGTGGCTTGCTCTCTAAAAGCAGTAATGGCTGCGTCTTTGTCCGCAGAACTCAGGCGTCCGTGCAGCAGGCCCACCTCAAACTCTGGAAAGATGGTCTCTTGCAGACGCTGGTGTTCTTCCATCGCTGAGCGCAAGTCCAGCTTTTCGGATTCTTCCACCAGCGGCAACACAATGTAGACCTGACGGCCTTTGGCGATTTCACGGCGGATTAAATCGTAGGCATCGGCGCGCTCACGCCCGCCTAGTACCGTCGTCTGAATCGCCTTGCGTCCTGGCGGTAGCTCATCAATCTGGCTGACATCTAAGTCGCCGTGAATCGTCAGCGCTAGCGTGCGGGGAATTGGCGTCGCCGTGAGCGTGAGCACATGAGGATTGTCGCCTTTTTGCTGGAGCTTGGCCCGCTGCGCTACGCCAAACCGGTGCTGCTCATCAATGGTGACCAGGCCCAGGTTGCTAAACTTGACTGGGTCTTCGATCAGCGCGTGGGTGCCCACTAATACGGGCAGTTCGCCGGTCAGCAGCTCCTGGTGAATCTGCCGTCGCTTAGCGGCTTTGGTCGATCCAGTCAGCAGCTCTACTGGCAAATGCAGCAGGTTAAACCACTCGACTAATTTGCGATAGTGCTGCTCGGCGAGTACTTCTGTGGGAGCCATCAGCGCTGCCTGGTAGCCCGCTTGAATGGCGGCCAATATGCCCACTACGGCCACCACCGTTTTACCTGAACCCACATCGCCCTGTACCAGGCGATTCATCGGCGCTGAGGATTGCAAATCGCTTAAAATCTCTTGAACGACCCGCTGCTGTGCGCCGGTCAATTTGAAGGGCAGCACCTGATAGAAAGCTTCGATCAGCTCGCCAGTCGGGGCCATTTGGATATTGGTTTGCTCTTGCTGCTGTTCTCGGCGGCGGCGCAGCAGTCCGAGCTGTAGGTAGAAGAACTCGTCAAAGACCAATCGGCGGCGGGCCTGGGTGAGTGCTTCTGAGCTGGGAGGGAAGTGGATGTGAGCGATCGCCACCACCAAATCTACCAGCTCATACTTCTCGCGCAGTCCTCTGGGCAGCGGATCGCGCAGGTCTACCGCTGAGGGCAAAGCCGCCACCACCGCCCGCCGAATCAGGTCTGCCCCCACCCCTTCTGTGAGCGGATACACCGGCACCACCCGGCCAATCGTCAGCGAGTCAATCGCATCGCTCTCGTTGCCCAGCAGCTCAATCTCAGGGCTGTCAATATTGATGCCGTATTTTGACTGCTTCACCAGACCCGAAATCGCCACGACTGAGCCCGGTGGATAAAGCCGCTTTTGCCGCTCTTGCCAACCCCTAGAGCGAAAGTGAGTACCCGCCAAAAACCGACTGATCTTCAGCCGAGAGCTGCTGTCATACACCGTCAGCTCAAAAATCGTCAGCTTAGAATTGCGCGGACTGTTGAAACAGTTGCAGCGCTTCACCGTCGCTACAATCGTCACTGTTTCTCCGGGCACCAAATCTTTGATCTTGACCTGCCGCGCATAGTCAATGTAGTCGCGCGGATAGTAAAACAGGGCATCGCGAATGCTGAGCAGCCCTAGCCTAGCCAGCTTTTCTGCTTTGTGAGGGCCGATGCCTTTGAGATAAGTCAGCGGCTGATCGAGCGGATGATTAGAGTTAGGGCGGTTGACTAACCCTGTGACATCAGCCGTTTTAGGTGATTTGGCGGCTCGCTTGGCTGAGGTTGCCTTGGTTTTGGAAGAGGTTTTGGAGGAGGTTTTGGAAGAAGTTTTGGCGGTGGTTTTGGCGGTGGCGGATTTTTTTGAGGAATAGGCCGCACCGCTTTCTGCCAGCAGCGGTAGGGCGTCAGCAGTCTGTCTGGCCCGATGTAAAAACCGGCGGGTGTCGGCGACTAAGTGCTGGCGCTGAGAGAAGGAAAGATCGCCGTACTGATTAAATCGGGTGGCCAGAGCCTGCCATTTGTCTGGGTCGCCTATTTGCCCTGCCAAATTTTCAGAGATTGCCTTCAGGCCACTGGCTAAGCTGCTGGCCAAAAATTCGCTGAAGCGCTGCTGATGGCCAGCAATATCATTAAACCCATGCTCAGACTCTACGCTGAGCGCCTTTTGCAACCGCACCCAATCCGGCGCAGCCGCCCCTGGGTAAGTCGATGCCGAGACGTCCGTAGCAGACACTGCTTCAGCCATAGTGTCTGCGGTCTGAAGGGCCAATTGATTGGGGTCATCCATTTGACGGGCGGTTGACGAGCGGGGTTAGCCAGTTTCATCTGGCGAGCGAACGGTCCAACTAGATCGCCAGGCATCTTCGGCCTGGGCAGTTTCTAGGGCTCGCTGGGTCTTTTTATAGCGCATACCCAGCTGTTTTAGCTCGCTCAGCTTTTGACGCAGACGGCTGCGCCAGGCAGACACGGTGGGGTCAGTAAATTCTACTTCACTGAGCCGTAGACTAATTGCGGCGAGTTCGGGCAGCGCGTCTACTTCAACCGCGTCCCGAGGAATCAGCTGATGCGATGACAGGCCTTCTTCTCTCATCTCTGATTGGGGGGCTCGCGGCGATCGCCCCGGCTCAGATTCTGACGAATGGCGATCAACCCTTCTAGATCTGCGCCTGCGAGCGGGACGAGAGTCTTCATCGTCCTCTTCGGGCTCCATCATGGCCTCTCCGTGCATTACCCTCACCGACAGGGTCACCACATTGGGCACGGCATTGACGGGGTCACCCATCCCCTGTGAATCGGTTGCAGCCGCCATCAGCGCCTTTGGGAAACTTGGCATGACGTTTGCCTTTTGCAGCAGCTCGTTAGCCTCTTCTGATACGGCCTTAAATATCTCTCGCATGGCTTTTTCCAAGAGCACCTGCTGCTTGACCAGATGAATCGGCGCTAGCGGCTGCGCTTCCTCCGAGTCTTCAGCCGCATTTTTCTCCACAGAGCGGCGAGCCAATCCCTCCAGGGCCGAGAGCAAATCTTCTTCTTCAGAAAGAGACAGGCGCTGATCTGCGGCAGGCACCTCCATCTCAAACCCCAGATCGTCTTCGTCCAGATCAGACGGGTGGCCTAGCCCATCGTCTGCTAGCCCATCGTCTGCTAGCTGGTCGGAATCGAAGTCGGCATGGTTAAGGCCATCGTCTTCGTCGCCGTCTTCACTGTCTTCACTGTCCTCATAGAGGCCAACGTCTGCTTGGTCAGAGAGGTCTTCGTCGAGCGGCTGCAAATCTGAGCGTGAGAGGGCCGACAGCTTCTCGACCAAGTCGTGACGATCATCTTCTGTCGCGATTACCGCCGTCCCCGCAGCCCTGGCTTCTAGCAGCCGCTGAAGAAACTCCAGGCCGCTGTGCTGATGAGGCCGACGGCTCATTTTTTTGGCCTGCTCCCGCTGAGCGCTCATCTGGTCATAAATTTGCCCGCTGAGCGCCTGTAGGCTCTGCTGAACCTGATTGCGCTGCTCCCACGAGAGGGCCACAAATTTGTCTGGGTAGGCCTGCGTACACAAGTGATAGGCCGCCAGGATCAGCTGGCGTGCTCCGGCGTCGCTCAGCGCCTTGAGGTAGCTGTCATACAGCGGCTCCAGGGCGTTGGCCATGGCCTCTGTCTGCTGTTGGAGCAGCGCCAGCTCCTTTTCAATTTGGCCGCTTGCTTTAACCATATGCTCTACAGAATAGCGATTGTGCAGCGATACTGCCGTGTTTTCAGCTGCTCTAGCGCCGCTGGAAAAAGGATTTTTTAGAAAATAGCAAAAATCGGACTCCTCACCTCGCAGAAGAGCCCGATTCTTAAACCGTGAGTCAGTCACGCTGAGATTACATCAACAGCACGTATGTTAGGAGGCAGCTATCAGGAGGGGAGCTATAGGAAGCGATCGCCCTATTTCTTTTGCCCAGTCTGAGCAGCGACTTCATCAGCAAAGCTGACTGATTCTTTTTCGATGCCCTCACCCAAGATAAACCGAGAAAACCGGCGCACCTGAATATTTTCACCCAGCTTGGCAACGGCCTGCTTCACCAGCTCTTCTACCGTGATATTTTGATCCTTAATAAAGGGCTGATCTAGCAGAGAAAGCTCCTTCAGGCGCTTATCAATCCGGCCCTGAACAATCTTCTCTTTGATATTCTCAGGCTTTTTGCCCAAGTCGTCGCGGCCCATCTCGATCTGCTTTTCGCTCTCTACTATTTCTGTCGGAATGTCGCTCACTTTGACATACTCTACGTTGGGAGAAGCCGCAATCTGCATGGCCACGTCCCGAGCTAGCTCTTTAAACTCGTCGCGACGGGCCACAAAATCAGTCTCGCAGTTGACTTCGACTAGCACGCCAACCCTACCGCCAGTATGGATATAGCTGTGTACTAAGCCCTCTGAAGCCACCCGGCTTTCTTTTTTAGCAGCCGAAGTAATTCCCTTCTGGCGCAGCCATTCGCTGGCTTTCTCCATGTCGCCGTCAGTTTCTTTCAGCGCTTTTTTACAATTCATCATGCCTGCGCCGGTCTGATCGCGCAGCTCTTTAACCTGCTTTGCAGAAATCTCCGCCATTGTGCCTTAGTCCTATAGGGTGTGCGTAGGGCAGTGCTTTGGCCCTATGTTAATCAAAAGTTATGTCAATCAAAAGAATTTACTCCTTACTACCTCTATCAGGTTAAGAAGCTGCCAAGAAAGTAAAGTCTACAAAAGTTGGTCGGCCATTGAGGTCAAACGGCGGGCTACTAAGCAGGCCGTTTGACCTTAACGAGAATCCGTTCAGGTTATCTATTCAGCAGTAGCCGCCGCTGGTGCCTCTTCTGATGGCTGTGCGGTAGCTTCTGTAGCAGCAGCCTGTGCGGTTTCTGCGGTCTCTTCGATTTCGGCTCCTTCGTCATCGTAGTCTGCGCCGTCGTAGCCGCCGTAGATATCGTCCATATCGCCGCTGCCACCGCTACCGCTGTCGGTGCCGCCGCCGCGAGAGCCTTCGTAAATGGCATCTGCCAACCGACCAATCAGCAGCTTAATTGAGCGAATCGCATCGTCATTGCCAGGAATGGGCACGTCCACCACATCTGGATCGCAGTTGGTATCTAGCAAAGAGATGATTGGCAGGCCCAGCTTTTGGCACTCTTGTACAGCGTTGTACTCACGGCGCACATCGACAATGATGACTGCGTCAGGAATGCGTCGCATGGTTTTAATGCCGCCCAGGTACTTTTGCAGCTTCTCTAGCTCGCGGCGCAGCATTGCCCCTTCTTTTTTGGGCCGCATGTCCAACGCGCCTGACGACTGCATCCGCTCAAGCTCCTTTAGGCGCTCTACGCGGGTTTTGATTGTGGTCCAGTTGGTGAGCATACCGCCCAACCAGCGCTGGTTGACATAGTAAGAACCGCAGCGGCTGGCTTCTTCAGCGACGATGCCAGCGGCCTGGCGCTTAGTGCCGACAAACAAAAAGCTTTTGCCGCTTTCTGCTGCTTTGCGCACGTAGGTGTAGGCGTCTTCTAGCAGTGTGGCAGTTTGCACCAGGTCAATGATGTGAACGCCGTTGCGGGAGGTGAAGATGTATTCGTCCATCTTCGGATTCCAGCGGCGAGTTTGGTGACCAAAGTGCACGCCTGACTCTAATAAGTCAGACAGGGTTACGACTGGCATTATGTTTTTCTCCTTCCGGGTTAAACCTCCATCTGGCTGCATCTAGAGCGATTGACCGCCAACTGGCACTGTCTGCCAACTGAGCTAGGTCTTAAAGGTCGCGCTAAACACCCGAAAATCCAGATGTGTGAATTTAATAGAACTTTACTAGGGTAGCACGCTAGAACGGGTTCGGGGGTAGGTGGCGTTCAGAAGCCTCGCGTGATTTGGGGCGAGTGATGGTAGAGGCGACTCATGAGGTCTTGGGTGGGGCGATCACCCGTCGATCACCATCACTCAATGCCTACTGATGACAACCTGACCACTTCCGCATCAATATTTTCCATTAAGTCAGAATCTCCTAGCTCAGTGGCCAGCTTTTGTGCCTGATGTAAATAAGTGCAGGCGTCTTCTGTTTTGCCCGTTCGCCCGTACAGCGTTCCGAGTCCCCAAGCAGCCAAAGCCTCTTCTTCCACATTTTCAGCGCTCTGGGCCAGGTCTATTGCGTTTAGATAGCTTGATTCTGCGGGCAGTGCTAGTCCGCTGCGGATGTAGTAGTCCCCTAACAAACGGTAAACCAGCTCGTTGCTATTACCGGCTTCAATCAAGGCCGTTAGCTCATTGATGCCTTGGGAAAACAGCTTGTAACGGGGATAGACATCTTCTACCAAAATCAGCGTCTTTGTAACGGCGTCTACTTCAAAAGCTTCGACTTCGGCAATTTCTTCTGCCAGCGATTGTTGGTCAAAACCATCAATGAGTTGGAAGGTGACTGAAGGAGAAGTGTCTCCGGCATCGGCTGATGCTCCCATCACAGGTTCGGGGAGAGGCGATGCCACCGTAACACGCAGTGCATAATCTTCTCCGGCCTCTAGCTCAGGCTGATCTGCTGGATAGTCAATTGAAGCCTCGGCGCTTGTGACCGTCCATACAGTTGTCCAGGTTTCGCCCAGTCGTCGCTGTAGGGTCACCTCATACTGCTCTACTCCGTCTACCGCATTCCATCGTAGGGGTGGGGCTGCACTTGTCACCTGCTCTGACCAGGGGCTGATGGTATAGGCAGCCCCCGCATCGGTGGCATACCACTGATCGCTAACGCCAACGCTGGGCCTGACTGAGCGGGGCGTACCGACACAGGTCGCGCCCACGTTAGAAACACCCACCTGAATAGAATCACTCAAAAAACCATCCGGGCAGAGCAGCACGACATCTGCCCCGACTTCAACATTGAGCAGGTCGTCGCCTAGCAACATTGTTCTCGGATAGGTGCGATAAAACTTCGACCAGTTGCGACGCCGGAGATACACAGCGCCCCCTTGAACGTCGTACAGACGAGCAAATTGGGCGGCAGCAGCGGCGGAAAAGAGAGGCCAAATACAGGTGGTCAGTAAAAGCAATAGCAGAGGCTGATAACGTTGTTTCTTTCGCTTGAAAAATCGTAGAGATGCCATTGAGCTTATTCCTCTCCGGTTGCTTTATCTTGATCGAGTACTGCTGTTTCGTAGGGTAATGCAGCATCTGCCATCGCTGCCCACACGTCGTCTTCTGGCCGGACAATCTTTTGTCTACACTTTTCCCATTCTGCTTGGGCATCGGTGTCATTCTCTTGCATTTCTAATACCTGTGCTAATAGACAGTAGGCGTCGGGGCGAGGCTCTGGCAGCGATGCTTCCAGGCGATTGGCTTTGATCAGTTCGCCCTGGGCCTTGAGCAGTCGGTTTTGTTCTAGCCAGGCCCATCCCAGGTTTTTACGCAGGCCGTATTCTAGCTGAGTGTCTTCGCGATCACGTTCTTTATTTTGCAAAGCCTGTAGCAACAGCACGGCTGCTGATTCATAGTCTTGTTCTTCGGCAATTTGCAGCCGCGCCAGATTGTTCACAGAAATCAACAGTCCAGCATTTACGGCTTTCACATATTCTGCTTTGGCGCTGTCAAAGTCTCTGAGGTCTTCGTAGGTGAGGGCCAGGCTGTGATTGGCTTCTGGAAAGTTGGGATTTAGCTGGAGCGCCCGCTGAAAGCTGGCTTGGGCACTGGCTAGTTTACCCTCTTTAAAATACTGTTGCTGACCTGTTGCGTGATATCGGGCAGCGGCCCAGGGTAGGCCCTGAAAGTGCCCGAGGAAGAACAGTGCGGTGAGGGCGAGGGCGAGGCTGAATTTGATCCAAGGCCAGTGATGGGGAGATTTCCACTTGCTGACCAGGACAGTGTCGATGAGCTGCTTGCCGACTTGGGTGAGGGCCCCGCCAGTGGCGAATAGGGCGATCGCAGCCGGGGCGATCGCCCCAATCGAACTCCAAATACCGGGTGCGCCAGTAAAGAACCGCGTGGAGATGTCTCTAGCCAGCGCCAGACATACGGTCAGCAGGGCAATCGTGAGGCCACCGAGGAGCCAGTGTGTCCAGGGTTTAGCCGGTTCTGGTGCGGTGTGCCACCACCAGTGATGTGCGGGTGGAGCCAGGCTTTTTTGCCAGTGGGAGAAAGGTTCTATGCGGGTGAACTGCTCGGCCCAGCGGCTGAGGATCGCATCGTCTTGCGATAGCTGAATTAATAAAGGGGAGGGAATCTCGGCGGTTTCTGGCTGCTGAGCGGATTGATCGATGAAAAACTGAATGCGATCGCGCTGCCGAAGTAGCGCAAGTATCTCCGGGTCTTTTGACCCCGCACAGATAGAATCCCCCGGCTGCTTTAAAGCTTGCACTTGGCGATGATAGGCACGAACGGCTTTTGCAAAGGCGATCGCATATGGCGTATCAGGGGCATTATCCATGACTCACAGGTGCGACGTAGGCAAGGGAGGGATACGGTATAGCTTAAAAGCCTCAGGGGACAATTTCGAAGAGCATTGATAAAACTGCAACCTCCTCTACATCTAGTAACGATGGGGTGTGGTGATCGCGGCTGTCGGCTTGCTTAGTATAGTTTTGGCGCTTAGCGGCGTCATCACCTGGCTGGGTACCCATCGTCCCGAAGAGACCAGAGACCGCTTCGGCTGCAATGACTGCCGGGCCACCTCGGGTAGGATCGGCAAGCTGAACGGCTTTATCCCGTAGGGTCTCTAGCGGGCCTACTAAAGATTGGGGGCTGGCTAGTATCAGCAGTTCGACAATGCCAAGGGGCTCAACGGCGACGAGAGACTCTGTTTTTGAGCGGTTGCTGGCAATCAGGTCGATATTGGGATCGTCGCTGGCGACTGGAAAGAGTACAGAAATATCGCCAGCTGAGTCGATTGCTAAGAGGCCAAAGTGCAGGGCTGAGGCTTCATGGTTGGTGACAATGACATCTATCACAGTGTCTAAAGGAATTTGTTCGATGCTTTGATCGGACTGCTGTGGAATGAGGATGGCTTCGGGATTCGCGCCGCGAGTCGTCGTGCCCCGGCGCGAACCTGCGCTTTGGATGGTGACATCCACGTTTATTTGTGAAGATTCGCCGTTGACCATTAGCGCTAACATGCGGCCAATATGTAAGCTGACGAATCGCGATCGCAGGCGTTCAACCGCCGCTGCAATCGTTTCATTCGCAGGGCCAAAAGAGTTGGCTAATGTGGGTACCTGGGTGGGTGAGAAAATGCCGATGCTATTGAGAGTGGGGGTAGGTAGGGTGCTAGTGCTACTAGGAATTTGCTGCTGGGCGATCGCCTCGGTATAGCGACCCAGTAAAACGTGAGCGACCTTGCCCGCTTCGGCTGAGGATATTTCAAAATTAGTCGTCTGGCTGAGTGTTGCGATCACCTGTTCTTTTTCTGCGGCTGTCAGGGTGTCGTCGAGGGCGATTTTCAAGACCACAACGTCTGGGATGCCTCGCGTTTTTTCTTGCAGTAGGTGCGAAGTAAATTCTTCTGGGTTTTGCTTAAGGCCCGCTTGCTTGAGGCCGCTATCGACTAGCTCTCCTTCTGCCAGCAGGCCATCGCGAGTGCCTTCGACCTGCCGCATTTCTCCTAGTGGTTCTCCGGTTTGTCTGTTGATAATAGAGAAGATGGCACCCTGGTCGAAGGCGGCGAGGCGCTGGGGATCTAGTCCGCCTAGCCACAGGTAGAAGCGAGTGCTGTCGTCTGTTTTTGGCCCTAGTACGACGGCTTCTGCGGGCAGCGAGTCGGGGGTGATGTGATAGATGGTTTCACTTAAGAGCGATCGCGCGGCGCTCAGATCTGGCTCGTATTCTGGGATTTGGCTGTGGTTTTGTAGACGGGTGAGGCTGCTGGAAACGGTGGAAATGGTGGTAGAAAGGGGGCTGGTGGTTTGCCACAGGTGCTGCGTAAGCAGGTAGGTAAATGCGCCGGCAACAAAGCCATCAAAAGGATAGTCGGCGGCATATTGGCGAGGGCCGGCTGCCCCAGCGAAAAAGCCTGGGCCGGTGGGTGATTGGATGGCGCGAACGAAGTCGGCTTCGCTCATGCGGAGCCGTTCGAGCCATGACTGCTGGTACTCCCACTCGATGTCGGAGATGCGGGGGGTGATGCGGGTGATTTGACTGCGGACTGAGGTGTCGAGCGATTCTCCTGCGGAGACGTTTAGCGATCGCATTACGGCGCTGCCTCGTTTGCCGCCGCCTGCGTAGCAACAGTCCAATACAAAGGTGACGTTGGCGTTTTTTTGGGCGAGGGCGGTGCGCATGAGCAGTAGGGTGTGGCCCATGATGTCTTGGACGGCGTCGGAGCCTTGTTCGTCGTAGCGGAAGGGGGCGATCGCCGTATTGCGGCAAATCTCAAACTCGCCCTGGTCGTCAATACAGTTGCGACCGAGGCGATTGGTGAAGTCACGCATCAGGTCGCTTTCTAATACGTGGTCGCCGTGGCCGGAAAAGTGGAAGACAATCACGTCGCCCGACTGGGCAGGTTCATAGAGATATTCGTTAAAGGCTCCTAAAATATCGCGGCGAGAGGCTTGTTCATTTTTCAGCGTATGGACATCGGCGGGGTTGAAGCCAAATCGGTAGATGAGTAGCTGTTTTTGGAGTTCTACGTCGTTGACCGCACCGCCGAGGGAGTTGCGGGTGTAGTCGTTGATGCCGATGAGCAGGGCAACTTTTCGAGGGGTGGCTTGGGCGAGGGCGCGGCCATAGGTGTTCGCTCGGTGCGAGAGCGTGAGCTGGTTTAGGCCAATAGCGCCTAATGCTCCACCCGCAACTTGAAAAAAGCGACGACGACTCAAGTTATCCATGACATTTTTTTATTGAACAAGTTTGTTAAGATAGCAATCGCGACTGTCTGCACACACAAGGATATCGCTTCATTTTCTACTAAATCTCAAACAAAATGGGTAAAAGCTGTGTAAAGCTTTCAAAAGCAAATGCTCTCGCATGGAAACTTTCATTACAACCTATTTCCCATCAAAGTAGAGGGTTACCAGTGATACCCTGACCTTTTGATGGCTACCTGAAATAATTATCCCGGCTTATTAATGCGAATCAATTGTCCGGTCAGCTTTTCAACTTCGCTAATCGCATCATGAATTCGCTTTGCCTGACGTTTCCAGTCATCATCTCTAGTGCAAACAATAATGCCTGCATGATTCGGGCTTGCACGATGAATTCTAATGAAATCCTTACGATTTAGCGTTAAAACGGCTCGATTCTCTGCTGTTGCAAACGCAACTACCGATTCATCTGATAAACCCCGATTATCGGCTTCCTGTACAGTCAATACGTCATGAGAGAAATTGCGAAGAAACTCAACAACACGGCGAGGAAACTGCTCATTGGCATAAAATGCAGCCATGATTAATCTGCGATCGCGGCCTCATCGTTGTCTCGAATCGCCGCTTCAATTTCAGCCGGATGAGCCGCCGCATAAGTCCAGGCATTCACCAGATCGAAAGCCGTCAACGTTGGATAGTTATAGAGCTGCTCAGAGTCTTTGACACCCAGATCCCGATAGCTGACTAAAACCCACACCGGAATACGAGTCCCCTCAATGCAAGCTTCTCCCCCGCAAACACCCGGTACTTTACGAATACCACGCCAGTTTTTATTCAGACTATGAGAGAGCAGCCCAATCGCCTCTAGCTTCTCTACAGGTGAAAGAGACAAAAGCTGATCTTCAATATTATGAATACTCATGGGTTCTTACTCAGATAGCTCAACATCTCTGACAGGAGATTGAGTACTAGGTTGTTCAAAATCTAGGCGACCCAGCGGAGACTGGGACAGCAATGCATAAAGACTCGGCTGCGTCAATAAAGGAAGCAGCTTAGTAATCGTTGGCAATGTAGAATCATCTGGGTGAGCTGGAGATGAAGCCATATGACTAACCTGACTAAGCATTGGTCAAATTTTAGCCTGAAAACCTGAATGTATGGCCTTAATGGTCTAATCACAAAAATATTTATTGAGTATATTGGCCTACTTGATTTTCCTTGGATACAGTTTCATAAGCTGTTGCCTATCAGAATGAAGGGAGCCCAGTAGTAGGGATGGTCAAGTGTGGCTTCGGCTATCTCTGGCGGCTCAGATAAAGCAAGACCACGCTCTGAGCCTTCTGAGCCTAGATTGGCGAAACGTTCATCTAGCGTAGTTTCTCCATAGAGCAGACTGAGCTGAGCTTGCCGCAGGGCCTCTGCTTTGGTAACTTGGCCTGTTGCCAATATTTCGTAAAAGCGCTGCATGAGTAAACTTGTTCCGGCATCGTCTACTCGCCAGAGGGTGGCGAGCACGGCTTCGGCTTTGTTTTTGCCGAGGAAGTAAGAGCTAACGCCTGCAATTTCGGTGCCGTCTAGGGATTCGCCGCCGAGTGCGGTTTGGCAGGCGGAGAGGACGACTAAATGGAGGTTGCTGAATTGGGTGTCGAGTGCGCCAATTTGGTCGATGGTGAGTTCTTCGCCAGTGCCGGAGAGGATGTAGGAGGCGTCTTTGATGTTTGGGATGAATTCGGCGTGGGTGGCGATGTGGAGGATGCGGTAGCGGCGTACCTGTTCGCTGAGTGTGCCAAAGGTGAAGTCGTTGTTCATGAAGATTGCGCCAGGGTAGATGCCGCCTGCGTCGTCATCGCCTGTTTTGATCACGGCTTCGAGTTCTTCGCGAACGTTGGGCAGGGCGCTGAAGCCGGGGAATGACTGGTCGAGGCCCAGTCCGAGGGTGTTGGCGGCACTGACTTCGCCGAGGCGGTCAGTTGTGTCGGTGAGGGCGGCGGAGAGGACGGTAGAGACGGTGTAGTTCTCTATTAGGAACTGTTTGCTGTCGTAGAGGGCGGACATGGGGAGGTAGCGGGTGGCTCTGTCTTGGGCGAATATCAGGTGTTCAATGTTGTTCTTTTTGAGTTCTTCTGATAGGGGTTCGATTAGCCAGCTATGGAGCTGTTGGCCGACTTGTTTCAGCTCTTCGAGAGATTGGGTGTCTTGCTTTGTGAGGAGTTCTCTGAAGCTGACGACTGCGCGGCTAAGTTCGGCCCGGTTAGCTGAGGGGACTTCGATGCTGCCGACGACGCCACCAGTTGCTGTCCACAGGAGCCAGAGGGTGTCTTCTAAGACGACGGGGTAGATGAGGACTGTGCCTGCTTGGGCGTTGACGATATCTAGGGCATCGCTGGCGAGTCCTTCCGGGTCGTAGAAAACATCGTCTTCGGCGCGATTTTTACGGATGGTGGCTTCAAAGGTGCTGACGGTTTCGTCAAAGGCTTGTTCTAAGGCAATTTGTTGGTCGTATAGGGTTTGGTCGCAGTTGGGGTCGCAAGCGGAGATGTCGGCACCGAGGTTGATCAAGCTGCCGTGAGCTTCTACGACCGGCTGTTCTACCGGATCGTATTGGAGCCCTTCCGTGGTGTAGGTAGCGCGGGTGAACTCTCTGAGTTCTTCTACTTTGAGGAGTTCAAGAACTTGCTGAGCTTCTAGTATTCGGCCCTGTTCTAGCAGTAAGTCGGTTAGGCTACGATAGGTGCTTTCTACCGTTGCTGTGTAAGAATTTTGCAAGTTTTGATTAAGCGCTATGATGTCCGCTCGGATAGCTTCATAAGTATTGACAGCATCTTTGTAAAAGACGATGGCAAGCTCTGGCTGACCTTGCTCCCGCCAAGTAAGGCCCAAGTTATTAAGTGAGATTGCTTCTCCTTGGCGATCGCCGATTTCTCTGGCAATCGCTAAAGACTGCTGCTGGAAGTCAATCGCGCGCTGATACTCCCCTAGACTGTGGTAGACACCCCCCAAGTTACCTAGTGAATTTGCTTCACCTTGGCGATAACCGATTTCTCGTGCAATTGCCAAAGACTGCTGATAGAAGTCAATCGCAGGCTGATACTCTCCTAGACTGACGTAGGCAATCCCCAAGTTACCTAGTGAGATCGCTTCACCTTGGCGATCGCCGATTTCTTGTTTAATTGCTAAACTGGACAGTGCGAAGTTTTTCTTGAAGCGCGATCGCCTACGGCGGACTTTGCCATCGCTGAGAGTAACGAACATTCCTAAACCAAGAAGGTAAGGAATGTTCGAGACTGGTTGAATTACCACACTCAACCGGTTCAATT
>JBBSNR010000020.1:0-16028 GCA_038260635.1 Phormidesmidales cyanobacterium | reverse complement strand
TATCAGTTGTTTAGAACCAAAAAAGCGGTGATTGAGCTTTCTGCGGAGGGCGATCGCACTGCTCTACACTTTGCCTATCGCAATCAGTCGTTTTTACTCAGCGATATATTTGGCGTTTTAGCAGCGTACGGTCTGACTATTCACAGCCTCAGCCTGTACGGGCAGATCTATCCACCGATGCTGGTATTTGCCAAGCTAGTGGTCTCCAGGGGGGGCAAGGAGCTATCGGCCAAAACCGCTGACAACGTGCGGCGAGCGATGAGAGAAGCCCTGGCTGGCCGCTTTGAAGTCGAAGATATGCTCAATGTTGAATTTAATCTAGATGCCGGCTTAGAGCAGGTCGAAACCGAGTTTTACGTTGATCCGGTTTTTCATTTGCCCGCGCTGCTGATTGAAGCTGATAATCAGCCTGGTCTTTTTTACAAGGTAATGCACACCATCTGGCAGGAAGATCTGCTCGTAGTCAATGCCAACCTGCTGGTATGGCGAGGCCGTACCCGGTTGATCTTGTACCTGCTTGGCCCTAACGAAGGGGTAATTCCAGAGTATTTGGGACAAAAAATTGCTGAAGGCGTTCGCCGTCGCCTGCTGGACCGCCAGGTAAGAAAACAGGTCGTTTAGATCCGTTGGCAAGCTGGTGAGCACTTTATTAGCCATGTTCTGAGTGGCACTTGGCGCTAGCATATTAGGTATGCCGACTGCAAAGATTGGGGGCGTTCCCCACCGTTACGATTTCACTGAGTTAGCAGGACTTGGGCCAGCAGGACTTGAGCCAGAAAGCGGCCAGCCGCTGGTGTTTATCCATGGTTGGCTGCTGAGCCGCGCCTATTGGCAGCCGCTGGTCGCCCGGCTCTCTGCTCACTACCGCTGCTTGACTTACGATTTGCGGGGCTTCGGTGATTCTCAGGGGCCTGAGCTAAACAGTCAGACGCAGCCAACACTTCATCGCCGCCGCCTTGACGTTCCTGCTGGGTATTCATGGACACCAGATACGACTGGCCTGCCTTCTGCTTATAGTTTGGCCGCCTATGCCCAAGATTTGGGTGACCTGCTGGATTACTTGGGGCTTGATCGGGTGTGGCTGCTGGGACACTCCCTGGGCGGAAGTATTGCGCTGTGGGCAGCTTATCTACTGCCTGAGCGGGTGAGCGGGGTGATTTGTATCAATGCGGGGGGCGGCGTTTACATTCCCAAGGAATTTGAAAAATTTCGCACGGCGGGCCAGCAGATGGTGAAGTACAGACCCACCTGGCTACAGACTGTACCGCTATTGCCCAGGCTATTTTCGCGGCTGATGGTGCACCGGCCATTAGATACCTGTTGGGGGCAGCAGCGCTTACAAGATTTTGTGCGAGCTGACCGGCAGGCGGCGGCGGGTGCTTTGCTAGAGTCTACGACCTGTGAGGCGGTGCATCAGCTGCCTCAGCTCATCGCTCAGCTCAAGCAGCCCGTCCATTTCATTACGGCCAGTGAGGATCAAATTATGCCGCCTCGCTACGTGCACTACCTGGCCAGCTTTCACGCGCACTTTCAGGGGGGAACGTCTGTGAGTGAGCTGGCAGACTGTGGCCATATGGCGATGGTGGAGCAGCCGGGTGCGGTTGCGGAGGTCGTCAGATCTGTTTTAGCAAATGAGTGAGACCGGGGCAGCTAGCCCTCATAGAGCTGCGCAATGTCAGTGATAGGGAGCTTGGACTGACCGCCGAGTGTGAGGGGCGATCGCTCCCCTCTCTCAAAATGATCGACCGCTGCGCAGGCAATCATCGCTGCATTGTCAGTGCAGTACTTCAGCGGTGGGAACAAAACTTTTAAGCCACGGTCTGCTGCTGCTGCCTGTAGCTCTCGGCGCAAACCGCTGTTGGCTGCTACGCCGCCACCGACCACGATAGTGGAGAGGCTGTAGTCTTGAGCGCAGGCGATCGCCCGCTTCACCAATGCCCGCACGACAGTTGCCTGAAAGCTCGCAGCAATATCAGCCACCGGCAGTTCTCCCTCGGCTTGCAGTTTTTCGGTCAGCCGCAGCACCGCTGTTTTGAGCCCGCTAAAGCTGGCGTCGTAGGGATGGAAGCCGCCCGCTGGTAAAGAAATTTTGCCTTCGGGCAAAGCAAACGCTTTAGGATTACCGGTCTGTGCCAATCGATCAATTACGGGGCCGCCAGGGTAGCCCAGCTTGAGCAGCCGAGCGACCTTGTCAAAGGCTTCACCTGCCGCGTCGTCACGGGTTTTGCCTAAGATCGCATAGTCTCCAGCGCCCCGCACATGTACAAAGCTGGTGTGTCCGCCAGAGACCAGCAGGCACAAAAAAGGCGGCTGTAAGGCGGCATCGCTTAGGTACGAGGCGTAGATATGGCCTTCTAAATGATGGATGCCCAGGAAGGGCTTGCTGTGTACCATAGCTAGGGTTTTCGCAGCGGTGATGCCGACCATGAGTGCGCCAACTAGACCCGGTGCGCAGGTAGTGGCGATCGCATCAATCGCAGACCAGGTGAGATTTGCTTCGGTGAGGGACTGGGCGATCGCCACCCCGATTGCGCTCACATGCTCTCTAGAGGCGACTTCCGGCACCACCCCGCCGTAGCGCTGATGCACTTCAATTTGAGAGGCCACGACACTGCTCAGCACCTGCCGACCGGCAACAATGGCAACTGCTGTTTCGTCGCAGCTAGTCTCTATGGCTAAAACAGTGCTCATTGGCTTGGCTCTTTAGATAGATTTGTAGCAAAGGACAAGTTTACTTTTTTAGGTATATTCTGGGCTGCTGCGGGCAAGTGTGTCGGGATGTAAAGCCTTGCCATCGCTTTCTTTACGGGATTTCCGACTGAGGAGTATGATTACCTAAAAGCTGGGCAGGCTTGTAGGTCTTCATTCATAAGACTTAATCAAAATATAAGTTAGCTCACGTCTTTTTAATCAAATGAGAGGAAACCAATTTATGAGACGATTGTTTGCTCTGGCTTTAGTTCTTTGCCTTTCCTTGGGGTTTGCCTCTCCGGCTACCGCAGGCATCGCAGGTGACGATGTGTCAGGTCTGGTACCTTGCAGTGAGTCAGCCGCTTTTCAAACGCGCGCCGCTGCTGCGGCAACTGATTCTGCTAAGGCTCGCTTTGAGTTCTATGCCAACACTAGCCTTCTGTGTGGCCCCGAAGGACTTCCCCATCTTGTTGTAGACGGCGATCTTGCCCATGCTGGTGAGTTTCTAGTTCCCAGCGTCCTATTCTTGCTGATTGCTGGATGGATTGGTTGGGCCGGTCGTTCTTATGTGATTGCTGTCCGCGAGACCAAGTCTCCTGAAGAGAAAGAGATCATCATTGATGTGCCGCTGGCCATCAAATGTTCGCTAGCTGCCCTGACCTGGCCGCTGCTGGCTTTTAAAGAGATTACGACGGGCGAAATGTTTGCTAAGCGCGAAGAGATTACGGTCTCACCTCGCTAGCTGTCTTAGCTGATTTTAGTCTGGGCTACTTTTGATCTGGCCATCCGTTTTTGCTTGCTTGCTCTTTAGCAGTGGAATAAAAGACGAGGTGCATGGATAAAGCACATAGAGGCGATTGATGAAGTAGCCAATTTGTTGTCTATTGCTCCGCAGGAGGAGTTTTTATGAGCAGTAATTTCTTGAAGTATCTTTCAACAGCGCCGGTGCTAGCCACCGTTGTGACGATCATTGCTTCTGGCATCATTATTGAGATTAATCGGTTTTTCCCTGACATGCTGCTGTACCCGCAGTAGCTGCTGTACCCGCAGTAGCTGCTTTACCCGCAGTGGAAAGCACACCTAGCGGGTTATTGACCTTTTCGTAGCGTGTTGAGTAAGTTTGGAGAACTCATAATAAAGATATGCCGACATCATCACAGTTTATTAAACCCTGGTCTGGCGATCCGCAGATTGGCAATTTGGAGACCCCGTTGAATTCATCGGGGCTTTCAGAAGCCTTTATCAGTCACCTGCCGGCCTATCGTGAGGGGCTGTCTCCTCAGCGTCGTGGGTTGGAAGTGGGTATGGCCCATGGCTACTTGCTATATGGTCCATTTTTCTTACTAGGCCCACTGAGAGATACCGATGTCCCTGCGATCGCTGGGCTGCTGGCCTCGGTAGGGCTAGTAATCATTCTGACGATTTGTCTCTCGCTTTACAGCGGTGCCAACGTCAGCCCGGCTATTTCTCGCAATACTCTGCCCTACAAGCCGCCTGAGGGGCTGAGCACCGATGAGGGCTGGAGTGAGTTTGCGGGCAGTTTCCTAATTGGCGGTATTGGGGGCGCAGCCTTTGCATACCTGCTATCGGCGAACTTGCCGCTGATCTCTGCCTTGGTTGCAGGCGCTCAGTAGCCTCCGAATCATTAGCCTCTGAACTAGGTGAGCGATCGCTCACCTGTTGAGCTATGGAAATCCCCTGTCTGGTCGTTTGGCCAGTGGGGGATTTTTTGGTGCTTACTCGAAGAGAAGGCTAGGCGATCCGCGAATCACTTCGCTTGATAGCATATAGGGCTTCTGATCGAGGCGCTGTACCTCAGCGAAGTGACCAACGCTGTAGACGGGAGATTAATAAAGATGGGTGCAAAGCTACAGCCTGCCCTTTAAAATCGCTCTAGAATAGTCATGTTTTAACCGTAGCTTAGCCTCAGGCGACTTTTCATGGATATTGGTATTCCAAAAGAAATAAAGGATCAGGAGTTTCGGGTGGGATTGAGTCCTGCTAGCGTGAAGGAACTGTGCGATCGCAATCATCGGGTAGTGGTAGAGACCCAGGCAGGAATCGGAGCCGGGTTTAGCGATGAGGACTATGCGAAAGCGGGCGCTGAGATCGCGCCCGATGCGGCGACGGCTTGGGCACAGGCGATGGTGGTGAAGGTGAAGGAGCCGCTGAGCGCCGAATACGGCTATATGCGCTCAGAGCAGCTGTTGTTTACCTATCTGCATTTGGCTGCTGGGAGAGAACTCACCGAGAAACTGATGGCGAGCGGGGTGAGCGCGATCGCCTACGAAAGCGTCGAACACAAGGGTACTCTGCCGCTGCTAATGCCCATGAGCGTGATCGCCGGGCGGCTGTCGGTACAGTTTGGGGCGCGCTTTTTAGAAAAGCAGCAGGGCGGGCGCGGCGTGTTGCTAGGGGGTGTACCGGGGGTGGCGGCGGGTAGCGTCGCTATTTTAGGCGGCGGCGTGGTTGGTACTGAAGCCGCGAAAATGGCGGTCGGGCTAGGCGCGCAAGTCACTATTGTCGATATCAGTATAGAGAGACTCGCTTATTTAGAAACGCTCTTTGGCTCTAGAGTAAATCTGCTGTACAGCAATAGCGCCAACATTGCGGCTGCCGTTACCGCCGCTGACCTGGTAATCGGGGCGGTGCTGGTACCAGGTCGCAAAGCACCGACTCTGGTAACTCGTGATATAGTCGCTCAGATGCGGGCAGGGTCGGTGATTGTGGATGTGGCCGTCGATCAGGGGGGCTGCATTGAAACGCTGCGGGTGACCTCTCACAGTGAGCCGGTGTATACAGAGTCTGGAGTGGTCCACTACGGCGTGCCGAATATGCCTGGCGCAGTGCCCTGGACGGCAACTCAAGCGCTGAACAACAGCACCCTGCCCTATGTTTTGCAGCTGGCTGAAGGTGGCTTAACTGCGCTTAAGAGCGGTTCTGCTATTGGCAAAGGCTTAGCCACTGGTCTTAATGTGCACAATCATCAGCTGGTACATCCGGCTGTGCAAAGGGTATTCCCCGATTTGGCAGCTTAGTCTGTGACCTGGTAGCCTGGCTGCGCTGTCCAGGCTAAAACACCAGGCTAAAACACTTTTTCTCCACCGACTTCGATGGCTTCTAGCTTGTCTAGACGGATGATGGTGCCGTCTTCTAGCTTGCAGTAGTCTGCGCCGTCTTTGGCATAGACATCGACGATTTTGCTCTCTACTTCTACTTTGTCACTGGCTTCGTTGCGGTAGGCGATTTGGCTGGTGCGATGGAGGGTGGCGATCGCCTCCAGCTTGTCATACAGCTCGCAGCTTACAGGGGTATAGTCGCTCATAGTTGACCCAAGCATATAGTTCTGATGCAGGCTAGCACAGGTCATCTAAGGCTGAACTCCGTCTCTGGTCGCTATTCTGCTGTGCTAACGGTAAGCACCTGAGGCGGCGTAGCATCAGGCGGGTAGAGAAACTGAAAGTTAACGTCGCGCTGTTCACCGGGGGCAAGCGTGATCTCTATAAGCGGCTGACCTTGCTGACCCTGGCTTTGTTCCAGGTACGTATAGTAAGCGCGAGATCTGCCATCGTCGTCTCTGTAGATAAACAGCGCCGTTCCTCGAAAGAAAATGCGAGCGGCTGGCGAAGTGTAGAACTGAAGCGCGTCGCTCAGATCATTGTTTTGCAAAGGCGTTTGCATAGAAAGCGACACCGTTTGCGGACTGTCTGTGTCGTTAGTGAGCGGTAAGTCCAAATTGTATTCAACGCCATAGTTACCGTTGGCGCGATAGGCCGTATCGGAGTAGCGGGCGTCAATCGGTGCGCTTTGAACTTGGCCGGTGCCAAACGTGTTGCGCTCTAGCGTGCTGAGCCCGTAGGAAAACTGCTCGCCGGGCTTGGGAATCGCCAGCTGATCGCTCCGACCATCGGTCAGCGTCGCTTTCCACTGTGAGCCCCGAGCGACGCCCGAAACGCGACCATAGCGAAAAGGATTGGCGCGGCTACCGGGCTGGCTAGGCGGCTGATCGCGAGGAGTCGCCAGTTGCCCTCGAAATAAGATCTGTTTCCAATCTTCCAGCCCAGGAACGCGCTCTGTGCCATTAACTTGAGGAGCGTGCATAGCCAGACTCGCGACATAGACCGGGCCGCTGCTGTGCAGTCGCATCAGGGTAGAGCGACCGTTTAGCCGGGGGCCTTCGCCCGATGAGGCTCGAACTGGCGCTGGCAGGATTTCGCTGCCGGGGGGCAAGCTACCATCTGTGGCAACGCTCAGGCGACGCAGGGGAATCGGCGCGTTCAGGAGTAGATAGCTGCCACCAGGTGACAGGGTGACTTGAGCGGGCAGCGGTGACTGACGGCGATCGCGCAGCACATCGTTCATCACCCGGCTGCCGGGCCCAGAAAAGTTGTTGCTATACAGGTTAGAGCTGCCAGAGGCGATCTGATTCCAGGGAGATTCCTGACTAATTTGAGAAGCGCCTTCCCGCACGGAGAGGGTAACCGGGCGACTGCCAGGATTGTGAACGATAATGCCTTCATAAATCGTCCGCGTATCGGCATCATCCTGTCCTCGGGCGACGTGATGAGAAAAAATGTCAAAGCGACCGTTAAAGGCGTAGTCGAGATGGGCCTCGGGCGCGCTCTTGCCCCGCGAGGGAAAAGTAGACAGTAAAATACCGTCGGATTCGATGATTTCGGGGCTGTTGCTATTAAAGACCGGCACGCTGTCTAAGCCACCAGAGAGAGGACGCACTTCTTGCGGAATAGTGATGACGCTACCCTCGGACTGAGCGACCAACGGCGCACTTTCTGCTGGTTCGGCCCACGGCGTCGGGGCTGCGGTTGAAAGCGGGGTGGCAAGAACGCTAGCCAATGACAAAAAAGAGAGTAGCGAAAACATCAATTCCAGAAACCTGTATGAACATACATACCGCTCTGTAAGGTGTACAGAAGATCAGACACCTGCTCAAACGGACGGGTAAGACCATATCACTGTGGGTGAACGGCTTGCAATTAGAAGTGGACAGTTGCCTGTAGAAGGCTGCTCACATCTGGCCTTGACGCTAGTGCTGTTTGGGGCGATCGCTTCACTAATGACGCGATCACGGCACCTCAGATTCTAGGCAATGCGCTGACATAGCGCGATCGCCGATACTCGGGCTCCTTTAGCATGGTGCTGTAACGCTGGTGATATCGTTGGTAACAACGGAGCGTACCAGAGCGATCGCCGCCTCCCCTTCAGCAGGCAGCATCCCATCCAGCATCAGCATTGCTAGGCCGTGTACCAGCGCCCATTTGCCTAGTGCTAGAGTTCTAGGATCGCCGGATCTGATCGTTTTTGCGGCCTGCCCTGCTCTGATAATGTCTACCAAAATTTGAAAAGTACCCTGAGAAACCACCTCTAAACTGCCGTTTTCAGGGGGCTCTAGCGGATAGTGGCTAAACATCACTCGAAAGTGCGTAGGATGGTCGAGGGCGTAGCGCACATAGGCAACGCCAGTAGCCCGCAAGCTCTCTACGGGTTTGGCATGGGCCTGATCGACCGCATTCTGCAAATACCGGCCAAATTCAATGAATCCTTCTTCCGCAACGGCGGCCAGCAAGTCTGCTTTGTCAGCAAAGTGGCGATAGGGAGCGGTGTGCGAAACGCCCGCTTGTCTGGCGACCTCGCGTAGTGAGAGGCTTTTGACATCTTTAGTCTTTAAAAGAACCAGCGCGGCCTCTATTAGCGACTGGCGCAAATCTCCATGATGATAGGTCTTTTTCGTCATACGCCCATTTTATCGCGATATGACAGCTCTATAAATCAAAAGTTGACAGCGTAAACATGCTGCGTTAGCCTGATGTTGTTGATTAAGTTGACAGCGTAAACATGTGAGGTGGTTTTATGCGTGCTCAAGAATATTCTTCGGAAGATGTGCAGCAGATTTTAATGATCGCCCAGGCCAAAGACACGTTTTCTGAGGCGCAACTACAAGAAATGGCTCACGAACTGGTAATTGATGACTCGGCGCTAAGGCAGGCGATCGCCACCTGGCAGATAGAGAAAGAGAACCAGCGTCAAAAACGTCAGCAGCGTCAGAACTTTTATCGGCAGCAGCTGCTGCCATATTTGGGCGTAAATACATTTTTAATTCTGCTGAATGTCTCGATTGCTGGCACTGTTACCTGGGCTATCTACCCGCTGTTAGGCTGGGGAATTAGCCTGTTTTTTGGCCCCTGTAAAAGCAGGCACGAGAAAAGGTTCCTGGCTATCCACAGATAGTTGCCTGTTTTACCTCTATTCACAGCTTCTGAATCGTACCTTTGTAAACTTCCTACAACAATCTGGCAGACGCATGAACAATATTTTTCCGGGGCGCTACACAGCTGATGTCTCCGAACCCTTTGTCGTTTTCTTAATCGGCATACGGGTCAATCGCTTCTGGGCGATTAGAAAATGGTGGCCAGTCGCACAGGCGATGCAGCCAATGATGAAGACGCTCCTCCAACACCCAGATAAAGGTCTTCTAGAAGCTCGCACGTTCTTTCGCGCTTGGCCTTTGGAAACCTGCATGGTGTCGTACTGGCGGTCATTTGACGATCTGACCCAATTTGCTCGCAGCCAAGACGATCCACACTGGCAGCCCTGGCAGCAATTTATGCGAGAGGTCGGTGCAGATGGCAGTGTAGGGATTTGGCATGAGACCTACCGGATCGACCCAGGCAAATACGAGTGCATTTATGGCAATATGCCCCCCTTTGGGCTAGCCGCCGCTACAGTCCACCTCCCTGTTTCTGAGAAAACACAGACGGCGCACAAGCGCATGACTACAGCGGAATAGAGACAATAGGCTAAAAGCTATACCAGACTCGCAGGCGTTGATAGCCTACTTTTAACCTGACGCTGAGTGCTCTTTAGTCCCTGTAAAAGAACGCTTTTTGTAAACAGCTAGGCCCCTAGACCTTTTGAGTCTCTGAGCTAGAGAGCGAATATGACATGTTCTAATCTTCTCCCAATGCGCAAGTTTCAGCAGGGATGATGGGCAGGGCTACGGTAAATTCTGTACCCCGGTTGGGCGTCGATGCCACGCTAATTTGCCCGCCGTGCTTCTCGGCGATAATTTGATGGGCGATCGCAAGACCCAAACCGGTTCCTTTGCCCACTGGTTTGGTGGTGTAGAGATGATCAAAAACACGCTGCTTAACTTCTTCGCTCATCCCCATGCCGTTGTCTCGAATATGAATATAAATCTGTTTGTCTGAAGCGGCTGTTTTAATGGTAATTTGCTTAGGCATCGCTTCTGTTTTATCCTGAAATTCCCCTCGATCACTCATTTCTAGAGCATCAATGGCATTGGCTAAAATATTCATAAATACCTGGTTAAGCTGCCCTGGAAAACAACAGGTTGGAGGTACTTCACCGTACTGTTTAATGATTTTAATAGCGGGGTGATCATCGCTGGCCTTGAGGCGATGCTTCAAAATGAGCAAGGTGCTATCTATGCCGTCGTGCAGGTTGAAGGTTGTTTGATGATCTTGGTCTTCGCGAGAGAAGGTGCGCAAACTGGTGCTGATTTCACGCAGGCGATCGCACCCCACCACCATAGAATCCAATATTTTGGGGATGTCTTTTGAGAGAAAGTCTATATCTATTTCCTCAGCATGGTCTTCAATTTTGTCAGCAGAGGTGCCCTGCTGATAGAGGTTCAAATGTTGGAAAATATCGTTAAAGTTTTTTTGAAGCTCTTTAGCATTGCCACTCACAAATCCAATAGGATTATTAATTTCGTGAGCTACGCCCGATACGAGATTGCCAAGCACCGACATTTTTTCCTGTTGAACTAGCTGAATTTGAGAGGCTTGGAGTTTCGCCACCGCCGATTCTAACGCCAGCGTCCGTTCTGCCACCTGCTGTTCTAAGTGCTGAGTCATGTGCTGGAGCTGGAGATATGTTTTTACCCGAGCCAACAGTTCTGGTTCCCTGAAGGGCTTGTTGATATAGTCAACCGCGCCTAGCGAAAATCCCTTGATGATGCTCTCTGTATCCGATAAAGCCGTGATAAAAATGATTGGGATACTGGCCGTAGCTGGATTGGCCTTGATTTGACGACAGGTTTCAAACCCATTGATTCCGGGCATCTGCACATCGAGCAAAATCAGATCTGGCAGATAGGTTTGTAGTAGCTTAAGAGCCCGCTCACCGCTAATTGACATAGCGACCTGATATCCTGCCGCGCAGAGCGTTTCCGCAATCACCTCTAAGTTGGCTGGCACATCATCAACGACCAAAATTTGCGCTTCACTTTGCATAGGTCAAGCTCCAGCCAGATATTGTTTTAGTAATTCCTCAATTTCTTCAGTCATAAACTGGCTGACCATCTCAAGAATGGGCCGGGCAAAGGGCTTGTACAGCCGGTTTGCTTTTGTGAGCTGCTTTAGCTGAGCGCGTAAGGCTTTGAGCTGCGACTTTTGGGCGATCGCCAGCAGCTTCTCCAGGGTCGCCCTCGGCGGTAAAACTAGCTCGGTAGGCCGGGCGGCTAGCTGGCTCGGTGGCTCCTCCTGAGGTTCGTAAATCCATGTTAGATCTAGATGAGTAGATATTAGCTGGAACAGAGATCTGGCATCTACAGGCTTGACTAGAAAGTCATCTCCACCGGCATCTAAGGCCATTTGCTGGTCGAGTTGAGACACCGAAGCCGAAGAGACTAGAATTCGAGTGGATTTCAAATCTTCGGTACCGCGAACATGGTTTAAGAATTCAAACCCGTCCATGACAGGCATGACCAAATCTGTAATGACTAGATCTGGCTTTGTAGTGCGCAGCTGCGTAATCCCCGCTTTACCATTCTCGGCTTCGATGATGGTAAAGCCCAAAGGTTCTAGCAGATTTTGCACCACAGCGCGGTTTTCCCAGCGATCATCAACTACCAAAATTCGGCGGCGATCGCCTTCATAGCCGGTAATGCGATCGCCTTCAGCTACGCTCCCCTGCTGTTCTGCCCAATTTTCGGCCAGGGGCAGCTTTACCGTAAAGAAAAACTCACTCCCTACCCCGATCTGGCTCTTGAGCTGAATGTGTCCCCCCATTAGCTGAACAATTCGTTGGCTAATAGCCAGACCTAGCCCGGTGCCCTCCGATTGTTTCTTCTGGTCGCCTACCTGCTCAAACACCTGAAACAGCTTTCCGCGATCTGCTTCAGCAATACCCACTCCCGTATCAACAATCTGAAACAATAGAGACGCCTGCGTTTCATCCAGGGCTAGCACATCTATTCGCAGCGTGACTGCCCCTTGCTCGGTAAATTTAATTGCGTTACCCAACAGGTTAATTAAAACCTGGCGCAGTCGCTTTTCGTCAGCTTCAACCCCCTCTGGCAACCGAGAGCTGGGTTGATAGACAAACTCAATCCCTTTTTGATCGGCCTTTATTTTGCACATTTCTACTACACTCTGTAGCAGTGACGGCAAGTGTAGCGCCGCTGTTGCCAGATCTAATTTACGGGCCTCAATTTTTGAGAGATCCAAAATATCGTTAATTAACGTCAGCAGATGAGAACCACACTGATAAATAACATTAACTCCATTGCGATCCTTGTCGGACAGTGTTTGAGTGCGGCCTAAAATCTGGGCATAGCCTAAAATGCCGTTCAGCGGGGTGCGCAGCTCATGGCTCATATTGGCGAGAAAATCGCTCTTGGCTTGGTTGGCCTGGTCAGCCGCCGTTTTAGATAATTCCAGATCTCTTGTCCGTGCTTCGACTCTCTGTTCGAGCTGTTCATTAGTCTGAGAAAGTTCTTGCAGTGCCGAGTTGAGATTGCTCTCCGCCTTTGTTCTTTCTGCTAAAACTGCGCCTAACATGAGGGTGGTCAATACAATCACTGCAATAAAGGACTGCAATAACCCCAGAGACTCGTTAAGGTCACTGCTGGCAAACGATCCAATCCCTCTAACCGTTGCAATCACTGCGACAGCCGAAACAATAAAGTTGCCGAACGTGACGCCAGCCTGTCCAAATCGAAAAGTTGCCCATAGCAGTAACGGAATCAGCATGTACTCAATGGGCTGACCGTACTTAAAAGCAAGCGTGCTGATTGCCGATAGCAGCCCTAATAGATAGAGTCCTTCTAATACTTTGGAGTAGCCGATTAATTTCAAGCTAGGAGATCTTCTGAGCTTGAAGAGTTTTTCCCAACTGATGATTAAGGGCGTCAAGATTAAGATACCTGTGACGTTAGATATCCACCACACCAACCATACCGGCCCCCAGGCAGCCCAATCAATTTTGTGGCTAAAGCTCAAAGCGGTTGCGCCGAAGAGGGCATTCACGCCAGGGCCAACTACCCCCGTCAGCATCACAAAGAGAAACACTCCTCGAACGTGACCCAACGGATATTCATTTTGACTAAACCGCTTGAGGAAGAACACGCCGAGGAAGGTTCCTATCATCGTGCCAGCGGCAATTGTCAGAACTCCCAATGAAGAAAGAGAGAGAGCACCCCAGCTGTTAAAGTCGAGAAAGGCATTCACATTTGAAATTAGCGAGCCTAGAAAAACACCTGGCAAGATCCAATAGCCGCAGAGAAGCACGGCAGCCGACGCTAAGCCATCGGGCGGCCAGATGGGGGTGACGTTTTGAGGGGTTGAAGCAAGGTTTCGAGAGACTTCCGCTAGGCCATAGTAAGTAAAAGCGAGGCAGAGAATAGCGATCCCTCTAGCAGCGATCACACTCCGGTGCCGACGGAGCTCAAGCAGATAAGAAAGATGGTTTCTAGCAGAAGAGATCATGTCATTGCAGAGAAGCTTTTGCTTCCTAACCTTCCCTGGATTGAATCTTGAATAGCCATACCGCCTCTAAAATGGCTAGGACGCTGTACTACACTTGCAGGAGTTAACAGCCTGTTTTTACCCTGACGCTGAGCCGCTTAATTTATGCGAGATTTTCATTTGCCTGGTCGCTCCCCTGCTTATGGCGCTGGTGGGATGGCGGCGACTTCTCATTCGCTGGCGACGCTCACGGCGGTAGATGTTTTGCGGGGGGGCGGCAATGCGGTGGATGGGGCGATCGCTGCTGCTGCCGTCCTTTGTGTAGTAGAGCCTCAGGCCACTGGCCTCGGCGGTGATTGTTTTGCGCTGTACGCTCCCGCTGGCAAAGGCGAAGTGATCGCATTAAACGGTTCGGGTAAAGCCCCAGCAGCAGCTCAGCTTAGCTGGTATCTCGACCAGGGGATGAAACAGATTTCATTGCAAAGCCCTCACTCAGTCACCGTACCTGGCGCAGTCGATGCCTGGTGTCAGCTGCATAGCGACTATGGCAAAATGGCCTTTGCTGAGCTGCTCGCGCCCGCGATCCGGCTGGCCAAAGAGGGCTACACCGTGCATTCGCGGGTGGCTTACGACTGGGCGCAGCTGACTAAAAAGCTGAAGGTGACAGACAACGCGACTCGGATGCTACTGATTGACGGGCGGGCTCCTCGGGCGGGCGATCGCCACCAACAGCCAGAATTAGGCCGCACTCTCCAAACCATTGCTGATCAGGGAAGAGAGGGCTTTTACACTGGCTCCGTCGCTGAAGATATAGTTAGCTATTTGCAGTCGCTCGGTGGGCTCCATACCCTGGAAGACTTTGCCGCCCCACAGTCGGAATATGTGATGCCGATTTCTACTCAGTATCGGGGGTATGAGGTGGTCGAGTGCCCACCCAATGGTCAGGGGCTCACCGCGCTGATCATGCTGAATATTCTTTCGGGCTTTTCGCTAACGGACTTTGCGCCGATGAGCGCGCAGCGGCTGCATTTGGAATGTGAGGCGGCGCGACTGGCTTATGGGGTGCGCGATCGCACCATCGCCGACCCCAAACAGGCCGATATCCCGATAGAAACGCTGCTCTCAGAAAGCTACGCTGCCGACTTGAGAGCTAAAATCAGCCTAGATAAAGTGATGCCGCCGCTGGCTGATTCTGATTTTCCGGCTCATCCAGACACCGTTTATCTCTGTGTCGTCGATGCAGCAGGTAACGCCGTCAGCTTCATCAATTCAGTTTTTCATGGGTTTGGCAGCGGGCTGGTGAGTCCTAATACCGGCGTGGTGTTGCAAAATCGCGGGGCTGGTTTTCGGCTAGAAGCCGGGCACCCGAATGCGATCGCGCCTCACAAACGCCCGCTGCATACGATTATTCCGGGCATGTTAATGAAAGCAGGCCGCGCGGTTATGCCCTTTGGGGTGATGGGCGGCAACTATCAGCCCACTGGCCACGCCCACTTTTTAACCAATCTGCTGGACTACCGGATGGACGTTCAGACAGCTCTGGATTTTCCTCGCGTATTCCACGATGGCAAAACCTGTCAGGTAGAGCGCGGCGTGCCCGATCTGGTAAAAGCTGAGCTGAGCGCCATTGGCCATCAGGTAGTGCCGGTAGTCTCTCCCCACGGGGGCGGACAGGCCATCTGGATAGCAGAAGACGGCGGCTTAATCGGGGGCTCCGATCCGCGTAAAGACGGCTGCGCTTTAGGCTATGAATAGAGAGCGCTATAGATCAATCGCGTCAATGCCCTGCTTGCTGTAGTAAACGCGCAGCTTCAGTCCTAATGTGATTTGCTTCATCACCCAGTAGAGCCCGGTCAAAATTATGAAGGTGACAAGTACGACTGCCGCCGGGCGTTTGTTGGTCAGCGTATTGAGGGCAATGCTAAAAACACTGGTGGGGTCGGTAGCCAAATCCCAGCTGTTGAGCCGAACAAATCGGCCCAGGTAAATGCCAATGGCGCTGAGCGCGTGAATCAGTAGCTCAGTGGGCAAAATATAGCGCCCGTTGCCTTTTTGCTTGAGATAGTAGGCTTGGTTTAGCAGGGCCAGCACGTAAGCCTCAAAGCCTAGCAAAATGGCGATCGCATGTACTGGAATAAACACCAGCGCGACTACCCACACGCTCAGCTCACCCGAACTGGTTCCCCGAATCAGATGAATAATATCGGTGAGTACGTAAGGCGCGTTGGGCAAAAAGGCGATGAAAGCCACCAGCCCTAGCCACCACAGCACGGTGCGCGAACTCTTTTTTCGCTGAAATAGTGAAGCGCTCAGGCCCAGCGAGATCAGGGCCAACACAGCCCACCAAACAACCTTAAGCTGAGCAGTGCGATCGCCCGATGAAAGCGCGCCCATCAGCTGCATTTGCGCCCGCATCACTCGGGGCAACCGGGGCCACAGACCCACTATTCCAATCGCGCTCACCACCCCGCAGGCAACCCAGAGCTTGGCCTGGGAAAAATCCTTACGCCGAAATAGCACAAAGCTCAGAAACAGCGGCAAAAAGGCCAAAAACAAATTCCACAGAATCCAACCGCTGTAGACATTGTCAAAGGCGGCGGAGATATCTGT
>JBBSNR010000019.1:0-16064 GCA_038260635.1 Phormidesmidales cyanobacterium | reverse complement strand
TGGCGATAACGTGGGCGTACTGCTTCGCGGTCTGCAAAAAGAAGACATCGAGCGCGGTATGGTGCTGGCTAAGCCCAAGAGCATTACGCCTCACACCGAGTTTGAGTCTGAGGTGTATGTGCTGAATAAAGAAGAGGGCGGTCGCCATACGCCTTTCTTTCCTGGCTACAAGCCTCAGTTCTACGTGCGAACCACTGATGTAACGGGTAGTATCGAGAGCTTTACCGCTGACGACGGCAGTGAAGCTGAGATGGTGATGCCGGGCGATCGCATCAAAATGAACGTCAAGCTGATCAACCCGATCGCCATTGAGCAGGGGATGCGCTTTGCCATCCGTGAAGGTGGCCGGACGGTTGGAGCTGGCGTTGTTTCTAAGATCACCAAATAAGCTCGCCCAATAGAAGCAGGCTGCAAACCCGCGATACGCTGTAGGGGCATAGCAATAATGCCATGCCCCTACAAAATCCTAAAGTCTACCGATGGGGATTTTTTTGAATTTCCATCAATTGAACCTAGAAAACCAAACCCAACGCGCCCATAGGACGCATATTCTTCGATGGCTACCACTATTCAACAGCAGAAGATCCGCATTCGCCTCAAGGCTTTTGACCGCCGCTTGCTAGATACTTCTTGCGAAAAGATTGTCGATACCGCTAACCGCACCAATGCCACCGCTGTCGGTCCGATTCCTTTGCCCACCAAGCGCAAAATCTACTGTGTGCTCAGGTCTCCCCACGTCGATAAAGACTCCCGTGAGCACTTCGAAACTCGCACCCATCGCCGCATTATTGATATCTACCAGCCCTCTTCTAAGACGATTGACGCCCTGATGAAGCTAGATTTGCCTGCTGGTGTAGATATTGAAGTCAAGCTATAGCTCATCCTATCGGCTCGGTTCGTGAGCCGGACTCATTCGTAGCAGGGGGTAGAGGCCTTGGGTTAGAATAGCAGTGGTACTGCAAACCGCCCTCTCAAACGGTCACGGTCGGTCTCAGTGCTTTGGCCTTACCCTGGATATAATGGATTCCTCCTCAGTTGCCGTTCGCGAACTGCCGCTCTTTCCGCTAAATGAGCTGGTGCTTTTTCCGGGCCAACGGTTGCCGCTGCACGTCTTTGAGCTACGCTATCGAATGCTGATGAATACGATTCTTCAGGGCGATCGCCGCTTCGGTGTGCTCATGAGCGATCCTAGCACTGGCGAAATTGCCAAAGTAGGGTGCTGCGCCGAAGTGATTCACTATCAGCGGCTGCCAGATGATCGGATGAAAATTATGACCATCGGTCAACAGCGTTTCCGGGTGTTGGACTATGTGCGAGAAACGCCCTATCGCGTTGGCTTAGTAGAGTGGATTGAAGATGAGCCTGTTGAAGAGAGCTTAGTGCCCTTGGCCAATGAGGTGGATCAGATGCTTAGGGATATTGTTCACCTATCAACTAAGCTCACCAGTCAAGAAATTGAATTTCCTGAGAGTACGCCAGAACTGCCTTTGGATCTGTCTTACTGGGTAGCTAGTAAGCTCCACGGCGTCTCTTTAGAGCAGCAGTCGCTATTAGAGATGCAAAACACTTTGAGCCGATTAGAGCGAGAAGCTGAGATTTTGACCGCTACGCGCAACAATTTAGCGGCTCGCACTGCTTTGAAAGATATTTTAGAATAGGCGCTCGGGAAGCAGCCTACCTTTAGGCCGTGGTCATCAGCTACAGCGGCTGTTGAATCGTCGTCAGATCGTAGCTGCCAAAAATCTTTAGCGTTGCTGTGTGCAGCTTGAGCAGTTCGAGCGCTGTTTGCATAGTCCCTTCGTTAGCGCTGGCTTCTACGTCTACAAAGTAAATATAGTCGCCGAGCAGCCGCTTGTTAGGGCGTGACTCAATGCGACTCATGTTGATATTGAGCACAGAGAAAACTTGCAAAGGCTTGAGCAAGATTCCAGGTTCGTTAGTCGGTAAGCTGAAGGCCAGAGACGTCAGTTTTCCGCTGATAGCTGGCTGTTGACTGAGTACCCAAAATCGGGTGTAGTTTTCGGCGTGGTCGTTAATGGGGTGGGCTAAAACCGGCACATCATAGAGGCTAGCTGCCCATTTAGAAGAAATCGCCCCGGCTGTCGGGTCAGCTTTAAGATACGGCAGGGGTTCTGCCGTAGAGCTTGCGGGGATCAGCTTTACCGCCGGGAGGTTGGTCTCTAGCCAATCGCGACACTGAGCGAGAGCCTGAGGATGGGAGTAAACCGTTTCTATCTGGCTTAAGCTGTTAGCTTGAGAAATAAAAGCGTGCTGTACAGGCAGTGTAAAAGCCTGCTGTATCTTTAGGGTATCTATTTCCCAGAGCTTATCTAGCGTGAAGGTCACCCCGCCCCCAATAGAGTTTTCGATCGGCACAACGCAAAAATCGCTGTCGCCTTGCTCTGTCGCGTTGATGGCTAAGGAAATAGTGGGATATGCCTTGAGCTGGACGGAGGGGTGATTGAGGCTATCAGCGTAGGCTGCGGCTGCAAATTCTGAGAAGGTGCCTGACGGGCCAAGATGAGCGATTGAAACGGTCATAGGGGCGTTAGCTCGCTGATCAGCAGATTTCATGCGTTATATTTTCTGAATTATATTCTCTAGGTGAGCTGATGCGGTAAGGTCTAGAGTGCTAGGGTTAGCGTACGCGGTTTTTTACTTATTTTCACTTTCAGCTATGGTTCGCTTTAGTGCTTCTCAGTCGGTGACGATTTCGGTGCCGTCGCAGCCACTGTCTATTGAAGCATACCTGAGAAAACCAGATCGGCTGGTCTATGCCTTGATAGACCAGCAGCAGGTAGAAGTGCTCAATCCAAACTTGTTTCGCGTCAAGGTGCGGCCTATTCGATTCGTCGGTCTATCCCTCCAGCCAGTCTGTGATATTGAAATCTGGCTGGAGGAAGAAACGGTACGGCTGAGTTCCGATCAGTGTCGTATAGAGGGACAAGACTCGATCAATCAAAAGTTTTCTCTAAATCTACAGGGCTACCTGGTGACTCAGTCAACGGCGACTGGACAAAAACTGCGCGGTCAGGCAAACCTGGCTGTCAGAGTCGATCTTCCTCAGGCGATGCGATTGACGCCTAAAGTTTTGCTTGAGCGGACGGGCAATAGCATTCTCAACGGTATTTTGATGACGCTGAAGCAGCGTCTGATGCGTCAGCTCATTAAGGATTACTGCACTTGGGCATCGTCGCCGCCTTCGGCGAAAGCGGTCTAGCTCGTAATGGTCTTTTATAGCCGTCTTCGGACGCATAACTCCGTAAAGGCCGCGCCTGATGTAGGGCTACAGCGGCTGGCAGCTGCGAAAGGACTTGCGGTGTTGGGAACAAATGCCTAGGTTGGCGATACCGGCCCTGTGTCTGGCGCTGCCATACCCTTTGTTGGCGGCTAGGTCGTAGCCAGGATACCTGCGGTCAAGGCGGATAATCAGCTCGTCTCGCCATACCTTAGCAATAATGCTGGCAGCGGCGATCGCCAGCACGCTCTGGTCGCCTCTAACAACGGTCTTTTGCAACATGGGTAAGTTCGGTACCTGCTGGTTACCGTCTACCAGGCACAGCCGGGGCGCAGGTGATAGCTGTTGCACTGCTCGGCGCATTGCCAGCAGAGAGGCCTGTAAAATATTTATTCGATCAATCTCATGCACCGAAGCAAGACCGACTGCGCAGCTCGCCATCTGTCGAATTTGCAGGGCTAGCTGCTGTCGCTTAGCGGCTTTGAGCTGCTTGCTGTCGGTGACGCCAGCTAGGGTTAGGGGGGCGATCGCATCTACTGGCAAAACCACCGCTGCTGCTACTACCGGCCCAAACAAAGCTCCTCGGCCAACTTCGTCAACACCAGCAGTTTGCTCTAACGGTATAGCTAGCTCACACATCGCAATTTTTGATACAGACTACTCCAGCACAAGCTATATACAGCAAGATGCGGATACATACTCGCAGAGAAGGCCGTGACCAAGGCTATAGATTAGCTAGCTGAAGACCGACGGCGACGACGGCGCACCACCACCGTGTCTTCTTCAGAATCCGTGGTCGAACTGCCATCTGGATCTGAACCATCTAGATCTGAGCCAGCAGTGACAGTGTCTGTACTACTTTCTGAACCCTCTGGCGAACTCTCCGAGGTGAGGACGGGTTGAGTGTCTACAGGCGCATCCGGCTGACTAGCTGCTCGTCTGCGCCTTTTTACTGGCGCAGACTTAGTGATTGGTTTATCTGTAGATTCCTCAAAATCATCAGTATCATCGGCCTCACTATCAGCCTGTTGGCTGGGTTCAGCTGACACAGCCAACTGCTCCATTTCCGCCTTGGCTTCAGATTGAATGGGGGGATCGATGACCCGTTTGACAGACGTTGCCGTCTCGGCAGCTACTTTTGCTGTTGCCATAAACTGGTTTGCCTCACCCGGTAAGACAACCGAAATCAAGGCATTCTGAGGATTTTCAACGGTCTGACCGCTAAAGGCTAGCGGCGAAATGCCCATCATGGCGTAGATCCGCTGTTCTTCCAGGGTCATTTCGACTGCAATAATTTCAGGCGGCTCCTCTGGCTTGCGGCGTCCATTCCGAGCTCGCTTACTTCGAGTAGAGGGCTCTGCCGATTTAGTCTCAGCCGAGTTTTCTACTTTATCTTCAGCCCAGCTATCTGTTTGACTGTCGGCTTTGCTGCTACTGCGCTGCTGTGCCCGCTCCTCTTTTTCCTTCACAGCGGCTGTGATGGGAGTTGCTGGTGCTGGCCGAGGACTGCTCCGAGTGGACGACGACGAGCTGTCGGTTCCTCGCCGCCGCCGTCGCCGGCTGCCTCGCCCGTTTTTATCTTGATAGTTAGGATGGTTGACCAGGTCTAGCTCCTGGAGCTCTGCCTGAGGATCTAAGCTGGCAGAGCGATCTTCTTTTGCCGAGGGCCGGCTGGAAAAACTCTGAGCTGGGGAACTATAGCTAGTCGGACGAGAAGACACTGCTGATAGCTGCGCAACTGCGCCAGGTTCTTCCCCAGGAAGATGGACTAAGTGCCCCAATCCGCCACAAGTGGTACAGGTCTGACCAAATAGCTCATAGAGGTTTTGGCCCTGGCGTTTGCGCGTTAGCTCAACCAGCCCCAGTTCGGAGAGCTGAGAAATTTGCGGCCTGGACTTGTCTACTCGCAGCGCGGTGCCAAACTGCTCTAGCACCTGCATTTTGTCTCGGCGGGAGTCCATGTCGATAAAGTCGACTACAATCACCCCAGCTATGTTGCGCAGTCTCAGCTGCCTGGCAATTTCAACAGCGGCTTCGCAGTTAGTCCACAGCACCGTCTCGCGGGCTGTGGCAGAGCGAGTAAATGAGCCTGAGTTAACGTCAATCACCGTCAGGGCTTCGGTCGGCTCGATGATGATGTATCCCCCGGAAGGCAGGTCTACTCTGGGCTTGAGTGCTTCGCGAATGGCCGCGTTAACGCGGAAATACTCCAAAATAGGAGTCGATTCTTGGTGGGCGTCAATTAAAATGCCAGCCGGTACGCGGCCATCGCTCCAGCTGGCCAACAGCTGCTTGGTGCCATCGAGTCCGGCGTCGGTGTCGGTGACAATCCGATTGACATCATCGCTGTAAACGTCGCGCAGCACCCGCTGAATAAAGTCATCATCCCGGTTCAATAGTGAGGGCGGGCGAGTTGCCAGCGCCTCTTCTTGAATGGCTTCCCAGCGCCGCTGTAGGGCCTCTAAATCTTCGATAATGGCATCTTCAGAGACGCCCTCCGCTTCAGTTCTAATCAGTAGCCCCATACCGGCTGGCTTGATCAAGATGCCGAGCGCCCGCAGGCGATTGCGCTCAGTTTCGCTACGAATTCGCCGGGATAAATTGACGCCTCTGCCATAGGGCATGAGCACCAAATATCGGCCTGGCAGGGTCACTTTGCCAGTCAGCCGAGGACCTTTGTTACCCGTGGGCTCCTTCATGATCTGCACTAGCACTTTTTGCTGAGGTGCTAGCAGTTCGGTGATGGAACCAGCCATGCGCTTGAGCTTAAGCGGCCCCAGGTCGGAAACGTGCATAAAGCCGTTTTTGTCACCGTCGCCGATATTGACAAAGGCAGCATCAATACCGGGCAAGATGTTTTCTACCGTTCCGAGGTAGATATCTCCGACCTGATGGCTGCCGGTCGCAACAATGACTTCTTGAATTTGATCTTCTGAAAAAACAGCGGCAATTCGATGCTGCTCTGCAATAACAATCTGCTTGGACATTCAATAATCCTCTGAAGCCTGCCAGCTGATGCCCTTCTTAGGCTGCATTGCTGGCGGGTCCTGGAGTCGTAAAAAACTTAAATTTTGGAAGCTTAAAATCTTGAAAAAATCGATCTGTCGGAAAAGTCGTTCAACACAGGGTGAATGATAGGATACCTTCCTAAAACTCGCCGGTGGGAAAGCTGCTTCTGATGCTGTTGGGTGCTTGTCTCACACTGCTATATAGCTTGATGAGCGCCAGCTAGAGTGCTATGAGAAAGTGCGCTGTCAACGACTGCCTTCTCAAACACCACAAAAACTCAAGCGCTACTAAAAATGTTGCTCAAGACAGCTCAAGCAGTTCCAACCTCAGCGCTAACTGCACCAGCGCCAGCTATGCCTAGCCGTCAACTGCATCCAGTGCCAACTGCGTACTGACTGCTGGTCAACGCCTGATGCATAGAGCCAACTTCACTCGCAGCAGCTTCCGTGGCTGTATTATAGCGCCAGTGACGCTTTTGTAAACTTTAGATATACAAAAAATTAATTTGACAGTCAATCAATTTAGATTTGTGGGTCGGGGCTGACCTTTGGCCCGACCTGGGCAGCTTTAAAGCTCTGGCAATTAATATCTGTGCGCACCAGAGCTTTAGAGCGATCGCATTCGGGAGCACCTGAGCACTCCCCTGCTAGATCTCGATCACGAAGCCGAAGCTGTAGAGAGAGAGCGTCGCCGTCTAGGACCGCCCGAATTTGATTCTCGGGTGGGTTGATCGGCGGACTGCCCGTTGTTCGGTGGCTGTTGGCCGTCGATGTGCTGAAGCATGAGGACGGCAACCGGATACTGCTTGGGCAGCTCACGTCGGACGAACCGGCGCAGGTCTTCTTCTAAGCGCGATCGCAGCCCATCCCAATTCACCGTAGGCTGAGCGCTATCAGCATCTTCAACGACTTCTTTCCAGCGGCTGCCTAACGACTTCCTCACCACCGGAATAATGCCGCGCTCCCACTGTTCCTGAGTTTTTACAGTCACGACCCCGCGCAGGTTAACAGCAGGCTCGCTCAGCAGCTGGCCTTTAGCGTCAACCGCAGCCGAAACGGTAATAATGCCATCTTCCGCTAGCTGCTGGCGCTCTTTGAGCACCGCGCGCTCAACGATACCTGTCCGGGAAGCATCGACCAGTTCAATGCCTGAAGTCACCTTGCCATCGACCTTCATGCTGTCAGCGGTCAGTTTAATCACATCGCCATTGTTGACAATAGCGATGTTTTCAGGGGCAACCCCTGACTGCTGGGCCATCTCAGCATGTTTGACCAGCATTCTGTGCTCGCCATGTACCGGAATGAAGAACTGAGGCCGGGTCAGCGCCAGCATTAGCTTGTGATCTTCTTGATAGCCGTGGCCAGAAACGTGTAGGCCCTTGTCTTTGCCATAAATTACCCGTGCCCCCTGCTGCATCAGCTTGTCGATAGTGTTAACCACGCTGATGGTATTACCTGGAATGGGATTGGAGGAAAAGATGACGGTGTCACCCGTTTCGATTCTCAGCTGGCGGTGGGAGCGATTGGCAATCCGAGTGAGCGCTGCCATCGGTTCGCCTTGAGATCCGGTAGTGAGGATCATGGCCTTCTTATCGGGGCACTGCTTAAGCATGTTGAGCGGCTTAAACAAATCGTCGGGGCACTTGATATAGCCCAAATTGCGAGCGTGAGAGATCACGTTCAGCATTGAGCGGCCCACGACAAACACATCGCGCTTGTGCTTTTGGGCAAGCTCTAGCAACATGCTTACCCGGTGTACAGAGGACGCAAAGGTCGTGACAAACAGCCGCCCCTCGGCGTTGTTAAACTCTCTATCCAGATTGGGGAAGACAGCTCGCTCTGAAGGGGTATTGCCTGGAATCTCGGCATTGGTGGAGTCGCTAATCAGGCACAGTACGCCCGCTTCACCGTATTCAGCAATTTTTTGAAAGTCAAAGAATTCGCCGTCTACAGGGGTGTGGTCTACCTTGAAGTCACCGCTGTGAATGACAGTGCCGACTGGGGTTTTGATAGCCATCGTGAAGCTATCGGCCATCGAGTGCGTATTGCGAATGTATTGGGCGCTGAAGTGTTTGCCAAACTGCACGGTATCTCTAGGGCCAACGGTGTGTAGCTTGGTGCGATCAGAGACGCCCGCTTCTTCGAGCTTGCCCTGCAAAAGGGCCATCGCTAAACGCGGACCGTGAATGACCGGAATATTGAATTGCTTGAGGTGAAAGGCAATGCCGCCAATATGGTCTTCGTGACCGTGGGTGACGATCATGCCTTTGATTTTGTGCTGATTTTCTTTGAGATAGGTAATGTCGGGCAGCACTATGTTAACGCCGTGCATCCCTTCAGTGGGGAAAGAGAGGCCCGCGTCTAGCAGGACAATTTCATCGTCGTATTCAAATACGCAGGTATTTTTGCCGATCTCGTGGAGTCCGCCGAGCGGAATAATCTTGAGGGTATTTTCTGATTTGCTTTTACTGGTACTTCTACTCATGTAGCTTCCTTTGTTGAATGATAAGTGGAATGGTCGAAAAACTTGTGGGCGATTAGGGGCAGCTCGCCAGGGCTGATTTGACAAACTTTGATAGGCGGCCTTAGCAAAAGACTGAAGGCTCTAGCTACAGCGCTTCAGGTCAGTAGTTTTGAAATGAGCACGCTGTGGTAGGCCGGTTGCACACGCGAGCGGCGAACCTTGAATGCGTTTGCGCAGAGGTCGCAAGGGCCAGAGCGGGAGTCGTCGGCTGCATCAGGCGTAAACTGACAGCCGCAGATAAGTTGAGCTGTATGAATTCTGGAGTATATGGCGGATCTTTACCTTATTGCTTAGTTGATGCAAGTAGCTTAGCGGTATTTCAGTTTGTGCTTCGGCTCTGTGTTTGGTCTCTATACTTCGACGGATTGACTTCACGAATTAACTTATTCGCTGTAGCTGGTCGGTGTTTCCGGGTATTAAGCGGTTAAAAGAATGTCGATAGATGCTCTGCTTAGAGAAGCTGCATTGTCTGGTTAGCGCTAGCTGGCCCGCTTCTGGGTGCTTGAAGTGCTAATTGGCCGCCAGCAAATCTAGACTAATGAGCATGGCTTTAAGCTGATCTTGCAATTCGGCTGAGCCTTCACAAAGAGGCAATCGACAGTTGCCAACGGGCCAGCCTTGCAGTGTCAACGCCACCTTCAGAGGAATCGGGCTGGTCACTGTGAATAGCGCCTTAAACAGAGGGAAAAGCTTGAGATGCAGCGCTGCTGCTTCGCTGACCTGACCTACCTCGAAGGCTCGAACCATTTGTTGGAGCCGGTCGCCTACAAGGTGGCTGGCCACGCTGACAACACCTACAGCCCCTACGGAGAGCATCGGTAAAGTCAGAGAGTCATCTCCAGAGTAAATCTCAAAGTCAGGAGAGGTTGCTCTGCTGATTTCGCTGACCTGATCAAGGTTCCCACTTGCCTCTTTGATGGCAACGACATTGGGAATTTTTGATAGCTGAGCGACTGTTCCGGGCAAGAGATTGCAGCTTGTACGCCCAGGCACATTATAGAGCATGATGGGTAGATCTGGCACGGCTTGGGCGATTGCCTCAAAGTGGCCATATAGCCCCAACTGAGGTGGCTTATTGTAGTAGGGCACGACCTGCAAGGATCCGTCCAAGCCAAGTTTTTGAGCTTTTTGGGTGGCAGCGATCGCCTCCTGAGTACTGTTTGAGCCGGTGCCCGCGATCACCTTAGCGCGGCTACCCACCGCCTGCTTGACCGCTTTAAACAAAGCATATTCCTCATCCCAGGTGAGCGCTGGTGACTCGCCCGTTGTGCCGCACACCACCAGTGCATCGGTGCCGTGGTCAACCAAATGGCTAGCCAGCTTCTCTGCTACCGCGTAGTTAACGCCTCCCTCAGGGGAAAAAGGCGTCACCATTGCCGTCAGCACTCGCCCAAATTTTGGAGCGCTCCTAGCACTGTTAGCGCTTTTGGCGCTATTAGTCATACTCATTACCTGCGTTTAGTTTATGTCGCGAGGGCAGCTGGCGATTTGAGCCATCGCTTTGCCACCACCAATTCTGCAATTTGAACAGCGTTGAGGGCAGCGCCTTTGCGAATTTGGTCGCCGCTGAGCCACAGCTCCAAGCCAGCCGGATGGGAAATATCTTGACGGATGCGTCCGACTAGAACATCATCCTGACCGCTGGCATCAATTGGCATCGGGAAATAATTAGCCTCCCAGTCTTCTACCAGCTTGACGCCGCCCGCCTGCTGAATGGCAGCTCTTGCCTCCGTCACGGCAAACGGCTGCTCAAACTCTATGTTAATTGCTTCAGAATGTGCCCGTAATACTGGGACTCTAATACAGGTGGCCGATACTCTCAAGTCTGGCGCACCAAAAATTTTGCGCGTCTCATTGACCATCTTCATTTCTTCCTCGCAGTAGCCTTGCTCGTTGAGCGGCGTATTGTGAGGAAACAAGTTGAAGGCCAAAGGATAAGGGAAACTTTCTGTCGGCGGCGTTTTCCCATCCAAAATAGCCTGGGCCTGCTGTTTGACTTCTTCCATCGCCCGTGCGCCCGCGCCACTAGCAGACTGATAGGTCGCTACGACAATTCGCCGGATTGGCTGAATTTGGTGCAGTGGCCACAGCGCGACGCTCATCAAGATAGTCGTGCAGTTGGGATTGGCAATGATACCCCGATGATCTGCGGCGGCTTTTGGATTCACCTCTGGTACTACTAGCGGTACCGAGGGCTGCATTCTAAAAGCGCTGGAGTTGTCAATCATTAGTGCGCCAGCATCGACAATGGTCTGGGCCCACTGCTTAGAGACAGAGCCCCCAGCGGAAGCCAACACAATATCTACCCCTGCAAAGGCGGCAGCGCTGACGGGTTCGACGGTGATCGCCTCCCCTCCAAACTCAATCTGAGTACCTGCCGAGCGGGGTGAAGCCAGCAGCTTCAAAGACTTGATCGGAAAGTCGCGTGCTTCCAGCAGCTGTATGAGTTCGGTACCAACCGCGCCAGTGGCACCCATAATGGCGACATGGTAAGAGTCAGGCAAATTAATATCCTCCTTAGGGGTTGTCTTATAGGTCTAAAAAGTTAAATTTAGTAAGTTTTATAGCAGAGTGGCCGACGCTATAGATGAGCGCTGTGGAGTAGCTGTAGCTACTATACCTTAAGTGAAACAGCACCTTGAGCTACCGGCACTGCTATCTATTAGGATCAGACGCTAACTCAAGGTTAACCGAGCGGGCCATCTGTAGCCGATATGATTGAAGTCCATCTACAACCCATATAATCGGGTGTATGATGTCTTACTGCGCGGATTTTCTGTGAAGCGATCGCAGTCATCTGTCTCAACTAATGTCCAACCCCAGTATTTGTCAATGAAAGTTACCCAGGAAAAATTGCCCGATAGCCAGGTCGGCCTCGAAATAGAAGTGCCCGCCGAACTGTCAAAGCAGAGCTACGAAAAAGTACTGCGGGACTACATGAAGTCGGCCAATATTCCTGGGTTCCGTAAGGGCAAGGTGCCTCGCCAGATTTTGATTCAGCGCATCGGTACGGCGCAGCTCAAGGCCGCTGCCCTAGAAGACATGCTGCAAAAGGTAATAGAGCAAGCCATCAAGCAAGAAGAAATAGATGCCCTCGGCAACTATCAGCTGCGCTCAGACTTTGAAAAGCTGCTCGGAGACTATACTCCCGGCGAACCTTTGAACATCTCTGCCTCAGTCGATGTGCCGCCTCGGGTCACCCTCAACAAATACAAAGGGCTGAGCGTAACCGCTGAAGAAATCAAGGCCGATACCAGCCGAGTAGACGAAACTTTAGAAGGCTATCGGGAGAACCTGGCCACCCTGGTTCCTGTAGAAGATAGACCTGCTCAGGTAGGCGATGTCGCCGTCGTTGACTTTGTCGGCAAAGCTGAAAACGAAACAGGCGAGCTAGAAGAATTCGAAGGCGGCAGCGCTCAAGACTTTCAAGTTGAAATCAAAGAAGGCCGCTTTATTCCCGGATTTGTAGAAGGAATAGTCGGCATGGCGCTAGAGGAAGATAAAGACGTCGAGGTTAGCTTCCCAGAGGACTACCCCCAAGCCGAGCTAGCCGGTAAACCCGCTACGTTTACAATTACGCTCAAAGAACTCAAAGAAAAAGAACTGCCCGAGATAGACGATGACTTTGCCGAAGAAGTTAGCGAATTTGAAACGCTAGAAGCGCTGCGTCAGTCGCTGGAAGAACGCTATCAGCAGGAGGCTGCTGACGCTACCGATAGCAACATTGAGCAGGCATTGCTAGATGAATTGGTAGAGTACATAGAGGCCGAAATTCCCGATACGCTCGTGAAGCGCGAGGTCGATTTCATTGTCTCCCAGACTGCGATGCAGCTGAGCCGCCAGGGAATTGACCTGAGCAAGTTCTTGACTAAAGACCTGCTTGAAAATATGCGAGCCAATGCTCGCCCTGACGCGGTTGAGCGACTGCGCCGGACGCTGGCCTTAGGAGAAATTGCCAAGCTAGAAGAAATCGCCGTTGAAGAGGCTGAGGTCGTTGCTCGGACTGAAGAAATGATGGCCGAAGTAGAAGATCCGAGCCAGGTCGATCCTGAGCGGCTCAATGAGGTCGTCAATGAAGATTTGCTCAAAGAGAAAATTCTGGCCTGGCTAAAGGAAAATTCGACGATTGAGCTGGTGCCCGAGGGCACGCTGAGTCCGGAGGTGCCAGAGAACGAAGATGTGGATGCTGAAACCATTGAAGCTGAGTCTGTCGAAGCTGGAGTCGTGGAAACCGGCACCTCAGCAGCTAAGACTATTGAAGCTGAGGCGGTTGAGGTGGAAGATGACGAATAAGCTCTGCCTGACATGATCGGGCTATAGATGCCATCAGCTGGGGATCAGCGGATAATGCGCCTCAAAAAATGGCCGAAGGAATGTCGAAAACGAGGTGACTTCGCTACATTGGTATCGCGTCTTTAACTTTAGTTAGGGTTTGAGATGCGGTACATTAAGCACGTATATAGGCGGCTGCTTCAGTTTTATGGATACACCGAATCGTAGGCATGAGCCATTTAGCCCTGCTGTGCCCTTTCTAGGTCACGGCCAAATGGCGAACCTTCAGGCGAGCGATCGCCCTCTCAGCCCAAGGCCAATGAATGTAGTCCCTATGGTGCTTGAGCAGTCTGGCCGGGGCGAACGGGCTTTCGACATCTATTCGCGGCTACTGCGGGAGCGGATTGTCTTTTTAGGAACGCCGGTCATGGATGAGGTGGCAGACTCCATCGTGGCTCAGCTGCTCTACTTGGATGCGGAAGATCCCGAAAAAGATGTACAGCTCTACATCAACTCCCCTGGTGGCTCGATCACAGCGGGGATGGCAATCTACGACACCATGCAGCAAATTCGCCCGGATGTGGTCACCATCTGCTTTGGGCTAGCGGCTAGCATGGGGGCGTTTTTACTGTCGGGTGGAGCCAAGGGCAAGCGGATGTCCCTACCCAGCTCTCGCATCATGATTCACCAGCCCTCTGGTGGCGCTCAAGGACAGTCTGCCGATATTGAAATTCAGGCAAGGGAAATCTTGTACTTGAAGAAGCGCTTGAACGAAATGCTCGCTAACCATACCGGTCAAGATCTAGCTCGGATCGAAGCGGATACTGAACGAGATTTCTTTATGTCTGCTGAAGAAGCGCAGACATACGGTCTGATTGATCAAGTGGTCACCAGACAGATGCTCTCTGATACTAAGCTGACTGCGGTAGGGTAACGGTTATGTCTAAGTACGACTCCCATTTGAAGTGCTCCTTTTGCGGTAAGTCGCAGGAGCAGGTGCGCAAGCTGATTGCCGGACCAGGCGTTTACGTCTGCGATGAATGCGTCGACCTGTGCAATGAGATTTTAGATGAGGAGCTGTTCGACTCTAATTCGTCGGTAGCTGCGCCTGCCCCTCGTCGTGAGCAGATGCCAGAGCGACGGCGCAAGTCCCCTTCTCCGATTGCCCTGAACCAAATTCCTAAGCCGCGTGAGATTAAGGAGTATTTGGATGAGCATGTGATTGGCCAGGATGAAGCCAAGAAGGTGTTGTCGGTAGCGGTCTATAACCACTACAAACGCCTGAGCTTTGTGCAGTCTGACATTGAGGGCGATGAGGACAACATTGAGCTGCAAAAGTCGAACATTCTGCTGATTGGCCCTACTGGCTGCGGCAAGACGCTGCTGGCTCAGACGCTGGCGACGATTTTGGAAGTGCCCTTTGCGGTGGCCGATGCTACGACGCTAACGGAGGCGGGCTATGTCGGTGAAGATGTCGAAAACATCTTGCTACGACTGCTGCAAGTGGCTGATCTAGATGTGGATGAGGCCCAGCGCGGCATTATCTACATTGATGAAATTGATAAGATTGCTCGCAAAAGTGAGAACCCGTCGATCACTCGCGATGTCTCCGGGGAAGGGGTACAGCAGGCGCTCTTGAAGATGCTGGAGGGTACGGTGGCGAATGTGCCGCCTCAGGGCGGGCGCAAGCATCCCTATCAGGACTGCATTCAGATTGATACGCACAATATTTTGTTTGTCTGCGGTGGGGCTTTTGTTGGGCTTGACAAGATTGTGGAACAGCGAATCGGCAAAAAATCCATGGGGTTTGTGCAGCCAGGACTCGCTGCTAGCAGCGAAAAGAAGTCGTCTCTGACTTTGAAGCATCTGGAGGCGGACGACATTGTCAAATTTGGCATGATCCCTGAATTTATCGGTAGGATTCCGGCGATTTCGATTGTAGAGCCGTTAGATGAAGAGACGCTGGTGACTATTCTGACGGAGCCGAAGAATGCTTTGGTGAAGCAGTTTAAGAAGCTGATGCGGATGGATAACGTGGAGCTGGAATTTAAGCCGGATGCGATTCGGGCGATCGCCAAAGAAGCCTTCAACCGCAAAACTGGCGCAAGAGCGCTGCGCAGCATCATTGAAGAAATCATGCTGGACGTAATGTACGAGCTGCCTTCACGAGAAGACGTCACCCGCTGTGTGATCACCCGCGAGATGGTCGAAAATCGCTCGACGGCTGATTTGCTATTACACCCTTCTTCGCTACCAAAGCCCGAATCTGCCTGATTTAAATAAAGTCTGCTGGATAGTTGCGATGCCCTACGTTAGCGTCAACGGCGTTGATCATTATTACGAATGGATCTCTAGCCAGGACCATCCCGGCGTTCAAGCAAAGGCAGATGCCAAGCCGGTGATGGTCTTTTTGCATGGCTGGGCGGGCTCGGCGCGCTATTGGGAATCGACTGCCGAAGCCATTAAAGCGGAGTACGATTGCCTGCTTTATGACATGCGGGGGTTTGGGCGATCGCAACCTGCCCCACCCGAAAAAATGGCTAGCGATCCCTCATTAAGCACTTTAGAAAGCTTTGCCGATGACTTACTCGGTTTACTAGACGCGCTCAACCTCAAGCAGCCGGTGTATATCAATGCTCATTCTCTAGGCGGCACGGCAGCGCTCTATTTCTTGGACCGCTACCCAGAACGGGTAAAAAAGGCGATCTTGACCTGCAACGGCAGCTTTCCCTACCAAAAGTGGGCCTTTGAAGCCTTTTATTTCTTTGGCGGATACGTCGTCGCCTTTCGCCCCAAATGGCTCGGCCAGATTCCGCTTGCCCCTCAGATGTTCATGTCGCGCTTCCTGAAAGGATCAATTCCGCTGTCTGAGAAAAAAGCTTTTCTCAACGACTTTTTGATGGCCGATGCGCTGACGTCTATTGGCACGCTAAAGGCCGCCGTGAGTAAACATGCTACCGAGGTGATGCCAACGGCATTTGCGTCGCTAAAAGTGCCGACTCTGATGGTCTCGGGTGAATAT
>JBBSNR010000018.1:0-16112 GCA_038260635.1 Phormidesmidales cyanobacterium | reverse complement strand
ATTCCCCTGGTGATGCGTTTTCTCAGCGCGGGCAATACCAAGCAGGGCGCACCGAGCCCTGGCAACAACCCCATCCTCACGGCCTTCTTAGATGGCGATGGCGATGGCGATGTGGATATGGGCGATATGCTCAGCATGGCTGGCAAATTTATGTAGCCGCCACGTATGTAGCCGCCATGAATGATGAACGGGGCGGCAAGCGTGTATCAGCCGATTTCAGCAGAGCTAACGCGCCGTTCATCGTTCCAATCTTTAGAGAATCTGCGATAAGAATGCTTTGCTTCTCTCTTCAGTCGGATTGTTAAAGAACGCATCTGGCGTATTTTCTTCCACCAGCACGCCGCCGTCCATTAGCACCACCCGGTCAGCGACTTCTCGGGCAAAGCCGACTTCGTGAGTGACACAGACCATGGTCATGCCGTCTTTGGCCAGGTTGCGCATTACGTCGAGCACTTCGCGCACCATTTCAGGGTCGAGCGCTGAGGTGGGTTCGTCAAACAGCATGACTTTAGGCTGCATGGCGAGCGAACGGGCGATCGCTACCCGCTGCTGCTGCCCGCCCGATAGCTGACCGGGAAACTTGTTGGCCTGCTCCGCAATCCCCACCCGATCTAGCAGACGCAGGGCGATCTCTTCCGCTTTGGCCTTAGGCCACCGACGTACCCAAATCGGTGCCAGCGTTACGTTCTGCTGCACCGTTAGGTGAGGGAACAAATTGAACTGCTGAAACACCATGCCCACCTCACGCCGCACCACCTCAATGTCTTTGAGGTCGTTAGCAATGCGCACACCGTCAATTTCAATACTGCCTTCCTGATAGGGCTCCAGCGCATTAAACGTGCGAATAAAGGTCGATTTACCCGAGCCCGATGGCCCCATCACCACCACCACCTCACCTTTATACACATTCATGCTCACGCCCTTGAGCACATGAAAGCCGTTGTCGTACCACTTCTGCACGTCTTTTGCGACAATCACCGCCTCAGAACCCACATCGTCAGTAGAGGTTGTAGGGACTCGCATTTCAGATTGGGTCATGGGTGAGGTTCCTCATTAGGGTAAAAACAGTTTAAAGGACACAGGCCTATCAGCGCAGGTCGGTGTTTAGAGCAGACTCGATCTGGCGACTGCCATAGCTCATGGCGTAGCAAAATATCCAGTAGATAGCTGCGATGAAGATATAAGCCTCTTTATAATCGCCCAGGTACTTGGGACTGGCCAGCAGGTTTTGAGTAATCCCCAGCAGCTCTACGAGTCCGACAATGCCCAGCAGCGTCGTGTCCTGAAACAAGCTAATAAACTGCCCGACAATCGCCGGAATCGCTATCTTAAGCGCCTGCGGCATCACGATTAAAGACGTGGTCAGCGGCTTATTGAGGCCCAGGGACTGCGCCGCCTCGGCCTGACCTCGGGGCACGGCTTGCAAACCGGCTCGCACGTTCTCGGCCAGGTAAGCTGCGCTAAAGATGGTCAGGCCAATAATGGCTCGCACCACCCGATCAGGGCGCACCCCTTCTGGCAAAAACAGCGGAATCAGCACCTGCCCCATAAATAATATAGAAATCAGCGGCACGCCCCGAATCAGCTCAATATAGGCGACCGAAAGCGCCTTAACAATTGGGAGCTTGCTCTGCCGGCCCAGCGCTAGCAGTACGCCCGCCGGAAAGCACAGTACGATACCGCTCACTGCTAGCAGCAGCGTCAGCGTCAGCCCGCCCCAGCTATTGGTAGAAATGTTTTTTAAGCCAAAGTCCAGCCCGAGTAGGTAGGGCAATCGCCACAGCACCTGATACACCACCACAAAGCCCACCACAAACAAGATGACCTTGCTGATCCAGGCGGGAACCTTGGGCACAGAGACTCGCTGGGCCAGCTGCCACCCGGCAACAATGCTGCCGCCAAGCATCACGATAATGCTATAGAACAAGCTTGGGCTGATAGTGCCCCGACCGAAAAAGGGGCCACCGCCGAGCAGGTAAAGCGCAACGAAGTAGGAGACAAACCAGGCTGCCGAAATCCATTTGGCCATGCCAGAATACTGCCGCCCCAGGGTCTGCCCACCGGCTGCTCCGCCGACTAGCAGCAGCAGCCCGCCGATTGTGTAGAGGGCGTAAGCGCGGGTCATGGGCACCAGGATAAAAAAGAGCGCGATCGCCCCCAGCCCGATCAGCACATTGCGGCTAAACAGCTGCTTTTGGTTGCGCGCCAGCACCCCCCAGCTCAGCCCAGCTAGCGTCATGATGATGCCCAGCACTGACCAAATTCGCCAGTAAGACTCCGGCGGATACAGCCCCGTCATAAAGTTGCCGAAGTTGTCACCCACCACAGACCAGTTCGCCTGCGTGAAAGACCAGGTCAGCATACTAAAGAGCGCCGCGCCCAGCACCCCCACCAGCACAACCGTCAAAAGACTGTTGGCCCAGCTGTTGAACAAATGCTTGCGCGTCCAGGCGATCGGCCCTGGTTTTTGCACTCTGGGAGCGCCGCGTTCTGTCGGCCTTGAGCTAGTAGTGGTCATGACTTAGCGCTCCTTAAATTGGACGGCATTGTTGAGCTGATTCATATTGAGAGAGATCAGCAGGTTTAGCGTGAGGTAAGTTGCCATCATGACGAGAAAAACTTCAATCGGTCGGCCCGTTTGGTTAAAGGTGGTGTTCGCGACCGAATACAAATCTGGATAGCCCACGGCAAAGGCCAGACTGGAATTTTTCGCTAAGTTAGCAAATTCGCTGTTTAAAGGCGGAATAATCACCCGTAGTGACTGCGGAAAGACGACCAGTCGCATGGCCTTACCGTTGCTCAACCCCACAGAGCGAGCCGCTTCCCACTGGCCCCGCGAGACTGACTGAATGCCCGCTCGCACAATCTCAGCGATAAACGCCCCGGTGTAGAAGGTTAGGCCCGTAAGCGCAGCGGCATATCTCGTCGATATTTCCATGCCGCCGGTAACGCCGCCCCCTTCTGCCACTGTCGGCGGCGTCCAGTTAAAGGCAAAAATCACAATCGCCACCGCAGCAACTGCGATCACAATCATCCCCATCGAAAAGGCTTTGCCATCTCGCCCGCCGTCTAGCATGGCTTTTAGCCGCATTTTCCAGAGCACGGCGCTGGCGATCGCCAGCGCCACCAGTGCCACTATCCACAGCCCTGATGGATTGGTCAGCAGCGCCAGTATTCCCCCTTTAAAGAACAGCCGGTCCTCCGCCGAATTGCTAAACAGCAGAAAATAATTCACGACCAAAACGCCCGCAATCAGCAAGGCGTCGCCAATTCGCGATAACCAGCCCGCCAGCCCTGCTGCAAAGCGCCCCTCGCGAAACGTATTGACTGCGCGCCACAGCAAGCCAAACAACAGCATCGACAAGGCCAGCAACATCAGCCCCACCCACACTTCATCCGGCAGTCCTGGCCCGATTAAATTCACATTATTGTTGTTAATCACCATCCAGACATTATCTGGGCTCGGAAATACAATCTGATTTTCTCGTCTAGGGGCCGCCAAAAAGACCGCAAAGTACCAAAAGAACAGCTGTAGCAGCAGCGGTACATTCCGCACCAAGCCCACATAGGCCCGACTGATTTTGTGCACCAGCCAGTTGTCAGAAAAGCTCGCGACGCCAGCCGCTATGCCCACTATCGTTGCTGTGATCACACCAGCTGCGACCAGCCGTAAAGAGTTGACAATGCCTGTCTGGACGACTTTGGTGTACGAATCTTGAGCCGTGTAGCCCAGCAAGTCTTCGCCCACCGCAAAGCTCGCCGGGTTTTTAAAAAACCCAAAGCCAAAGGTAATACCGCTGCGGGCCATGTTGCTGGTGAGATTGTCAAACAGGTAAGAAAATATGGCCACGACGACCACCACTAAAATCACCTGAAAGGCTATCTGCCAAAACCGCTCGTCCCGCAGTAAAGCCCGCAGGCCAGAGGCAGATCTAGAAGGGGTTCTTGCCATAGTTTTTTGTTTTAATCGGTACGCCTCGCAATCAAGGCAGAGCTTGCCTATACGCCCGGCGCTTCCCCACTATGCCAGTATGCCGGGGCTGATTCGGTCTGCATTTTTACAATCTGCAAACCTATTTAATCTCGGGCGCGATTCGTGTTTGCCTATCATAAGCCTTTAGCCGCAGTCACTTGAGCCGATAATAGAACATAGCGCCCAGGTTGTTATTTAATTTAATAGATACGCATCAATAGATACAAAAAGAGCGCAGGGAACTGGCAAATCCAGCCTCCCGCGCTCTTTGCTTAAAGCTAAGTAAACAACTTTAGCGCTTAGTCACCACTGAGCCGCATCAGTAGCTCATCCACCATACGCTCTAGCGGAACGGCGGAGAGTACATCAACCCGCCGTCTTTCCACAGTGCATTCAGGTCGCGAGGCAGCTCGAATGGTGAATCTGCACCCAGATTGCGCTCAAAGATTTCGCTGTAGTTGCCCACAGCGCCAACCGCCCGCGCCGCAAAGTCATTGGGTAGTCCCATATCTTCGCCCAAAGTGCCCTCAGCCCCAACAAAGCGCAGAACGTTAGGGTCTTCACTGGAAGACGCTTCACCGATGTTATCAGCGGTCAGCCCTAGCTCTTCTGCTTCAAACAGTGCAAAGGTTACCCACTTAACGGTGTCGAACCAGGCGGAGTCGTTGTTGACGGTCACTGGGCCGAGTGGCTCTTTGGACATGGTCACATCTAGCAGTTCGTGCTCTTCAGGATTGCTCAGCGTACTGCGACGGGCCACCAGCTGAGATTTATCAGAGGTCATGCCTTCGCAGCTACCGGCTTCATAGGCGGCGTAGGCAGCGTCAGCATCCTGAAAGGTCTGCGGCTCAAAGGTGACGCCTAGTTCGCGCATCTGGTCGGTCAGGTTAAGTTCGGTGGTCGTCCCGGTCTCTACACAAACTGACTTGCCTTCAAAGCCTTCTAGATCGGTGATGCCGGAGTCTCCGCGCACCAGCATTCCCTGGCCATCGTAGAAAGTCGTCGGGGCAAACTCCATCCCGACTGACGTATCGCGGCTGATCGTCCAGGTGGTGTTGCGGGCGAGCATATCTACCTCGCCGCCCTTAAGCGCTTCAAATCGCTCGGTGGAGTCCAAATCTCGGTATTCCACTGCATCTGGATCGTCAAACAGGGCGGCGGCTACGGCCTTACATGTGTCTACGTCCAAGCCCGAGTATTCACCGTCTTCTACAAAGCTAAAGCCGGGGATACCGCCGTCTACCCCGCAGACCAGGGTGCCGCGATCTAGCACGGTCTGCAAACGACTGCCGCTGGCGGGTGCGCCTTCCTCTCCGCCGCCCTCAGCAGTGTCGCCGCCACCACCGGGTGCGCCACACGCAGCCAAAGGCAAAATGCCCATGCCTAAAGCAACTATCAAAGCCCACTTTTTCATACCAAACCTCACGCAATCCTAAAGAAGAGAAACAATTAGCTCAATGGGTATGGCTTGGAAAACCCGAGAGATTTTTCACAGTTATTGAAAATTAATAGCTGATTAGTTCAGGTTGAACAAACTGTTGAGAAGCCTTGTGCATAAGGCACTCCGAACGATATCAGACCCACTGAGCGTCAATTGCGCTCAACCTTATCATTTTTCTTACAGGGAAAATCAGTGGTTTCCAAAAGTCGCCTTTATTTACTGAATGTCAAGGCTCAAAGTTAAAGCAGAGACGCCTTGAGCGGGCGTTTAATTCACGAGAACGGTGTTCTGCCAACGGCCTACGACTGCTGGGACATCTCGCGAATCAAGGGGAGCCGAGTGCGAATATAGCCGCTCACGGTGGGCAGGTCACCAGGATCAAAGGCAGGATTAGACTGTAGCGAATCTACCAGCGACTGTAATAAGTTGGAGTCGTCCAGGACTGAGAGCCGGCTGCTAGGGAATGACTCAACAACTGACCAGAGCTGGCGGAGGAGACTGATGTCCATATAAAACCTTTATATTGTTTTCAGGTTTAACCTAAATCAGGGGTGCTTCGTGGCATTGATTGTTTTAAAACACCCTTCTTAACAGCAGTGCGATCAAATCTTCACAACACTTTATATAGGCCAATTGTTAAATCTATCTGAAGATAGAAAAATCTTGGGAGGAGTCAAGCTGCAAAATGGTGTCAGCTGATCAGCTTTCATGGGCGATCGCCTGAGAGTAGGCAGTCGAGGGAGGCGATCGCCCCTAAAGTAGTCTGCCCGCTGACGCTGAACACCAGCGATTCTCTATACACTCGCTGAGCCGGATGGCTAAGGGTATTGGCAGCTCCGCTGGTAGCAATCACAGCGGCTTGAGCGCAGCTGTTCATGAGGGCAATGGCCCTGCCGCGCAGCGCTATTTTCTGACGGTAGGCGGCTTCGGGTAGCACTAACGCCTGGGCTGCTGCTGATTGTAACTGGCTAAGGCGAGTTGATAGCTGATGGGTGATGTCGTGCTCAATCTGGCGCTGTGCGAGCGATCTCGTTAGCACATCGATCCCAGCCTGGGCGCACCCAAAAATCAACCCCAGCGGACTGAGCGGGTGCGTGCGATCACGCTGCTCTATCCACCCCGCTGGCCGATGAGCGACGACCTGATCGTGGGCTAAAAACCAGTCTTCTAGCTGCACTTGCACTGTGTTCGTGCTGGCAATTGCGGCGATCGCCATCGGTTCATTGACTATCAGCCGTCCGCCCCAGCGCGCGCCGCTCACCAGCGGCAGCACCCCAAACACCGCCCTACCATCGGCTAACACCGCTGCTCCAATAAAATCTTCAAACAGCCCTGCTCCCGTGACCCAGGGCACCTTCCCCTGTAAACGATACCCTCCCGCGACAGGTTCAGCAGTCAGCGGGGGCGGCTGTCGGCGCAGCTGCGAAAACCCTACGCCTACTCGTTTTTTACCCGCTGACATAGCGGGCAGGTAAGCTTGTCGCAGCGCCTTATTCTCACCGGCTAGCAAAAAGCTCGCCGCGCTTTGATGCTGAGTTTGCAAAAAAGCCAGCGCCCCAGAATGGCGAGCCACGCTGCTCTGAAACTGCCAAAATGCCTGAGTATCCAACCCCAAGCCGCCAAACGCTAGCGGGCTTTTAGGCACCAACAGTCTGCGTGCCCCCAGCTCACCAAATGCCTCAAACAGCAGCGCTGACTCCTGGTCTAACCGATTGGCTACCGGCACCACCTGCTCAGTCAGGTAGTCTTTCAGGGTGGGGTAGGCAGCTGCGAGCGGGTTCACCATAGGGCAGTCAGTGGAGGATGGAGATAATAGAAGTATTATCCCAAACTATTTTGCGAGGCGTCGGCGTGGGTTAGTACGCGGGTACCCACTTCGCTACCGGCAACCCGGCTCCCATCAGCCCTCGAATGATGCGGGCTGCTCTAGCGTCAGCCTCGCCCAACGACGATGTGAAGACCACAAACAGAGGATGCGGCGTCTCCGCGCCTTCTGCTAGCAAATGCCTGTGTTGGCGGGGCATCAGCCATTCTACGCCCTGGCCTAGTTCGACCTGCGTTTGTCGCCAGCGGCTGAGCAAATCAGAGAGGTCTTCGCCGGGGCGCTGAATAAATAGCACAATTTCGATGCCGGTTTTAATCTTCCACTCCGGATCGCACATCATCAGTGCCACATCGCAGGGCAAAGGGCGAATGCGGTAGATCTTATCGACCATCCCGCCAGCCTCAGAGATTTCACGGCTGCGAATATTGGGCAGGGGAATCACTACCATGCTCTCTTGAGGGCGGCGCACGCTGGGCAAGGTCTCAAAGTAAGGGCGGTGCAGCTTCAGCACCGAGAGAATGCCCTCGTAGTGACAGCACTCTGCTAACAGCGCTTCGTAGGCTTGTTTGTGCTGCTCTGCTTCAAAGCCGCCTATCGCTACAGATATCAACCGCTCGGCCTTAATTCAACGCTGCTAGTTTTCCCAGCAGATACGGTCAGGTGTCTAGGGAGCAGCTGATTGGCCTAAGCGATCGCCCACGGCCACCCGGCTCCCGTTGACAAAATCCCAGCCAGAGAGCGCTTTTTTGCCCGCTGGTTTGACTTCGGAGAGGAGTAGGCGATCGCTTCCGGCCTGAATGACTGGGCCGTGGCCCTTCAGCACAGCGACGACCGTACCCGGCATAGCGTCCGCTGCTGTTTCTCTATCTGCCGCCTCGTAAAGCGATCGCAGGTCTGCCGGTTCTGCGGGCAGCTGCGACCAGTACACTTCGCCCAGCGGAACAGTCGCACTGACTTTCAAAGCGCTATCTCGAAACTGCGTTACACAGTTGGGGTAAAAGCCTCTCACCTGATTGTGCAGTGCCTCAGCGCTTTTATCCCACGCCAGCAGATAGTCATCTTTTTTGATCAGGGGCGCGTAGGTTGCTCGCTCGTCTGCTTGGGGCACCGGGCGAATCATCTGCTGCTGGAGTTTTTGCAGGGTGGCCAGCAGTAGATTGGCGCTGAGCTGGGAGAGTTTCTCAGCCACCTGCTGGGCATTGTCTAACAGGCCAATGGGAATGGTTTCCTTCATCAGCATCGGGCCAGTATCCATGCCAGCATCCATCTGCATGGTGGTCACGCCGGTCTCACGCTCGCCGTGATAGAGGCACCACTGAATCGGCGCAGCACCGCGATAGGCCGGCAAAATGGAGCCGTGGGCATTGACACAGCCCAGACGCGGCATAGCTAGTATTGCTTGGGAGAGAATTTGGCCGTAGGCGATGACGACAAAAGCATCGGCGTTAAGGGCTTTTAGCTGAGCTAGGGTATCGGGGTCTTTTTTGATCCGCTCGGGCTGCCAGATGGGGCACTGCTGATCTAGCGCGGCGGCTTTGACCGCTGAGTAGGTGACTTTACCGCCTCGGCCCCGGCGTTTATCTGGCTGAGTGACCACTGCCAACACTTCAAACTCTGAATGGGCTAGCAGCCGCTGTAGGCTGGGCACCGCAAACTGAGGGGTGCCAAAAAAAACTATCTTCATCCGGGCTCTGGCTTCCTTGTAATCGCGCTTGGTTGCTAGCGGGTGTCTACTGAAATTTCAATTCGGCGATTGCGCTGGCGACTAGCCACGTCGTCATTACTGGTAATCGGCTGAGACTGTCCGCCGCCTAAGGTAACCCAGCGGTATTGCCCAGGCAAGGCCGTCTGCAAGTAGTCTCTGAGGGCGTTGGCTTGGGCGAGGGTGTACTCACGGCTGGCGATCGCCCCCGCCTGATTATCGCTATAGCTGCGAATTAAAATACTGGCTTCAGGATAGTTCACCAGCTGGTCAAGCACCTGGTCGAGTAAGTCCGCTTCCTTAAGATCGCTCTGGCCAGGGGCAAAGAGGGCATCGCTCGGCAGGACAATCTTGAGCTTAGCCACCTCTAGCAGGTCGTCGTTGGGGTTGTGAGGCACCGGCTCGTAGTCAGGCTCAGTTTGAGCGCGCACCGGCGGATCAATAGCCGCTCTCAGAGAATTGACGCGGTTTTCAATATCCGCACCCTGGTAAGGGGGTTTACCTAGCCGTTCCTCTAGCGTTTGCAGTCGCCGGTCCAGGGTGATGATCTCGGTTTCTATATTGTTTAGCTCGTCGAGCAGGGGCTGTTTTTCCAGGGGTGGCAGGTCGATTGGGGTCAGCACCGGACCTGTTTCTGGCAGCGGAATGGCTTCAACCCGAATCTCGGCGGTAGGGGTATGCCACAGCTGAGGAAAGTGCCACAGCCGCGAGGTCAGACGGCTAGATTTGCGCAAGAAGGCTTCTTGCAGGGGTGGTTTGGCAGGGGTGCCGGGCACTAGCTGGGCGACTAACAGGCCAAGCAGCCAGGCGGCGGTGACCGTTCCACTCAGGGCGGCGATGTGGGCGATCGCACTATAGGGCTGCTTCTGCCAAAACCGAGGCCGTATAGGAATCGGCTCGGGCAGGTATTCCTCTAGTGGATTGACGCCATCAGGCCAAGCAGATGTTGGCGGGATAGGTTTCGACGGAATCCCAGTAGCGGGTGGCTGACGCTGACCCCGTAGCCGCGAAAGGCTCCACCAAGCGGACTTATCTCTAGATCTGTTTGCCGGGGCTGAGCCTGGGCCAGCGGCTCGCTGATCTGGCTGGTCGCTAGCAGGCTGGTTTCTGGCCGGCTGGGGGCCGGGCGCTGAGTAGTAGGCGTTTGAGTAATCGTCAAAGCCCCGGTTCAAACTAGGCCGTGCTGTATGAAAGCCCGACCGATGCGCCGCTGTCTCGGGCGCGTCTGCATTAGCATCAGACCCATTTGATACCGGCTCATCTGCCACAAACCAGCCTCTCCTCTATCGTCCCAGTCAATCGGCTCGGTTGCGCAGGCCAACCTTACTATGGTCTTTTATGCTGCGCTCTATTCGTCGGTCTACTCGCTATAGAAACCCCAGCCCCACCAAGGGCTGACTTCAATCACACCGCGCTCGGTAAAGACCACCCGGTAGTCTACCGATGGGTCTGTTTCTGGCGCAGATTCTACCAGATTTGCCAGGGGGGTTTCATCTATCGCCGCAGCGGCGTCCTGATCTAACGGCTCATAGCCAGTGATGGTGCCATCTTCGGTGATCCGTACCCGGTAGGCGGCGGGCTCACTGCCGACTCTAGGCTGCTTGCGGTTTTCTACCAGGGTGCGCCTGAGCTGATCGTTGAGCGTTTCTACTTCCGTTAGGCTCTGAGGGTCAGTTGGCTCTACCTGGTCAAAGGTCTGAGCAGCGGCGGGGTCAGGTGCGGGTTCAGCAGCTGGGCTGTCAGGCTCGTCAGGCGTGGCAGCTTCTACTTCGGGTTCGGTGACCGCTTCCGGCTCAGGGGTGGCTTCCGGCTCAGGCGGCAGAGTCGCTACTGCCGGGGTATCTGTAGCGGGAGGATCGGCAGCAGGGGTATCGCGATCGCCCGTTGGCGGTGTCTCAGTCCCGGCAGTGCGATCAGCGGTGCGAACTTCGGCAGTATTGTCGGAGCGGTTATCCAGGGCAGGATCACGCATCTTAGGCAGCGGGAGGAAGCCAATGGCCAGGGTTGCGGCGATCAGGCCCCCAATTCCTAAAATAGCGGGCATAGCGCGATCGCTCAGCGGCTCATCGGTATGCACAAAGCGGCGAGACAGCGGCATCAGCGCAGGCGATAGTTCCGGCAGTGTCTGACTGTCGCCAAAAAACTGATCCACCGCCTCAGTCAGATCGAACAGCTGCACAGTTGAGAGCTTAATATCAATAGCGCGGCCATCATTAGACGCGCCTAAGTCGGCTACCTCAGGCTGCACGACCAAATGGTGGTAGGGGCCCTCGCCCGGATTGATGTGTACCAGCAGGGGATCGCCCTCCAGCACCTGAGGATGGGCAAAGCCGCTCAGCACTTCTTGAGCGTACTGGCTCACCGCTCGCACCAGCGCTGTAAAAAAACTGTGACCGCCGTTGAGCGATCCCTCCACGCCGCTAATCCGACATTCTGCATTCACTAGCAGCGACATCACCGCCTCGCTCCCTGGCCCCGCATCCACACTCAATCCATCTAAGATCAAGCTGCAATTAGGCAGTTGGTACTGCCGCCGAATCGTCATGTCACTTCTCCATCAAACAGGCTGACCCAGAGCCGATTGGACCCATCTGCGCCCGTACAGAACAGCAGCTTGGTCAACTGCTCTATCGCCAGTTCATCGAGCTTTTCATCTGTGCTGTAGGCAATCACACCCGCCCTCTTCGCATTCATCCGCGCGCGAAAATGGGAGCGAAAGCGAGACAGGTAGTCCGACAGCCGAAAATGATGATCATAAGAAAGGTTCTGGTCGCTCAGCTGCTGATAGCCCAGCAGCAGCTGACGGATCAACACCGTCAGCCGGCGGGCCAACAAGCAGGCGATCAGCACCAGTGCTTTACCCTCTGCCAGCGCCATCGGCTGCCGCTGGCTAAAGCGACGCAGCGGATTACTGCTGCGCAGTAGCCATAGATTAACGCGGCCACGAATCACCTTATCTAAACCTAGCTCTGTAGCTGCCGATAGCATGGCCTCTGACCCGCCCAAATCCAGCGCCTCAATCGCGAGTAAAAGCAGGTCAATCTGCGTTTTAGCTCGCCTGGAGCACTCATTTCCCACCCCTTTAGGTGTAATCAGCCGGTCTATTAGCTGAGGATCGGGGGGTTGGGCAGTGGGGGGACTCTGTACTTGCATACGTTAGCGACTATCACTTCAGAGATCTGATCAAAACATTCACCGCTCCTTTGGAAGACCCTCAGAGCTAATGTTTCTCTAGAGGTTGCCCGAAGCTTTACCGTTATACAACAATTCTGCTTGATTTTAACGGTAGATTCATAACGGTCATCTTGCCAATTTGAGCCCTGCAAGCAAAGCTGACTCCCTTCCCTCAACAGCCTGCTAATTCTACCTAAATTGGTCGATCACCCAGCGGTCATCCTGACGCACCAGGTCGTAGCCAATGGTGACCACATCATCGGTGTAAGAGTACTGGTCAACGCGCTGCCCGGCCTGGTAAAACGTAGCAGACTCTGTGACTTCCGCCTCGACTGAAAGCTGGTCGGCATCAGTCGCATCTGTGGGCTCTACCGACAGCACCTTAACATCCCCATGAGTGTAGTCTACGTACCAGTCATCTGCCTGCGCCGTCTGTACTTTGCCCTGTGAGCGGCTCAGCGCAGCTCCCGTCAGAACCTGCTCTAGTTCGCTCGTGTCGTGGTCGCTAGCGTAAGCCGCCTGCTTAGCTTCCAGCCAGCGACTGATAGTCGCCTCGGCAATCCCTGAGGCATCGCTGGGAGATGGAGCGGCAGCCGTCTCTTCAGCTGGCGTCTCGATGGGCGGCTGATTGATTTCAATATCCAGCGGTTCGCCCTCTATATCCGGGCCGCCGCTGCCGCTGCCTAGCAGACCAATCACGCGCTTAGCGAGAATGCCAGCGAGCCCTAAGCAAAGCAAACCCGCCAAAATAACAGCAGCCAGTCGGCCCCACTTGGGCGACTGGCGACGGCCACGCCGCTCCCGCAGGCCGCTCCCGCCCCCTAGATCATCTGCTCGGCCTCGGGCAGGTAGTTCCTGCACATCAGCGGCAGTACTGCCAAGCTGGCTGGATCCAAGCTGACCGGTTGGAGACATCTGAGAAATCTTCTCAGCGATACTGGCTGCATCTGCTGTCGTGGTGCTCCCGAGCGTACCTAAGCGATCGCTCCGCTCAGCTTGATCCCCAGGTCGATTTCTAGATGGCTCTCCGGGCTGTCCCCAAGTCGATGAGGCTTCGTAATCTGAGCTAGTGCCTATAGGGGCATCGGCAGAAGCGCCAGACTGACCAAAGGCAGCGGTGAGGGCAGCGCCTCTCTCCTGAAAGGTCGCTCCGTCATCCAAGCCTGAGCGCGCCCAAGTCGTCTGCCTGCTTTGGCGCTCATTAGCTAACGGCAAATTTTCTAAGAAACTTTGTACCGAGCTATCGGCAAAGTAATCTTTCAGCGTAGCGAACTCCTGGTCAAGGTCGCGAAAGAAGGGAAAAACCTCTTGCTGTAGCCAGTTTTCGGCGTATAGGCAAAGCCCCGGCAGCAGGTCGGGCGATCCCTGAGAGTGCTCACGGATAAAGGCAAGCGGCTCATACTCTTGGGAGAGTTCTAAAGCGCGGCTCGCTTCTTCGGTTTGGCCCAGCAGCACAGCGCAAACGGCCTGCTCCAAGTGCACATCCTGACGACCGCTGAGCCGCAGCAACATCTGTTTGGCCCGCCCGATCAGTGCGGGCTGATGCTGAGCAAAGCCTCGGGCCAGCAGCGCATAAACTGCCAGGTAAGTGCCCACAGCCGAAGGGCGCTGGGCCTCGGCCTCGAAGACTTCTTGCTGTTCGGCGGCGGTCAGGTAGCCCCGTAGCTGCTGCACAAATCTGAGAAAGTCATCCACCCCTAAGCCAGAGAGGTCGTCGTCGGCACCGTCGATGCCGCCGCGATCTTGCAACATGCCTCGCAGCAGGTTGATGCCTTCCTGTCTGGGCTGCTTTTGCTCTAGCGAGCGGGCAATTAGCTCCAGACAGCGATAGGGTCGCAGTTTGTAAAGATCGGCCTGGATTTCAGCGCGGAGGACGGGGAAAAGGTCTTCCCTGAGCAACAGCTCTCGGCCTGTTTCTAGTGATTCGGCGGCGTGCTCGTAGTGATTTTGCTGCCACTCTTCGCGGCCTAGTTCCAGGCAGGCAACGGCCAGGCTCAAGATAATATCGGGTAGGGCCGGTTGCGCTTTGAGCTGCTGTCCTTCAGAAGTGCTGGCATCGCGTTTCAGGTAAGCGCGACCTAGCCGCAGGACGAGTTCGTATTCACCTAGCTCTAGTAAAATCAGCAGCCCGCCGACTAGCTGGTGATTTTCAATTTCAATAGTGGGTACGTGAGCGTCTAAGTCTTCAGTTGCGCTAGCGCTCTGGCCTAGACTCTGGCCCACCCCTTTAGAGGTGGCCAAAAACTCCTGGTCGTATTCGGCTCGGCGCATACTGTCACCCAAGACGCTGTAGGCCGCGTCAATCAGCTGACGGCGGGCGTCGATGGCCAGCTCTGAATATTCCCGTCGGGGGACCTGAAGGGTGCGATCGCGATGCGACTGCTTAAGCTGCTCAGCGGTCGCCTGAATCGGCAGTCCCAAAATTCGATAGTAGTCCAGCGGAATTCGCACTCTTTGTATCCCCAGCCATTGAGCCAATTTTTTCGTTTAAACCATAGAAACCGCCAATTCTAATGGTGGCCTCTTTTACGGGCAATGCCGTGCTGTTGCTGATTTTGCGTCTGCTGTTATATTGCTGCTATTCTTCGCTGAACTTTAAATCGCCTTTACTGACCGGCTCAATTTTGAGCATCTCTATCAATCGCTATCAAACGTAGCGTATTTCAAGGCTGAAGCTCAATAGATAGACATTTGATTAAACAACGAATCTACCTATAATCATCTACTCATAGTCAAATGAGGCGCGTACATAGTCAAATAGGGGCAAAGTGACTAACGCTATAGCTTCAAACGTGCCGCCTGATTTGTCAAGCCGCCTCAGCTCAAGGTCTGGCCCCTAAGTGTCCCGCTAAGTGTTCGGATTGGTCAGTATGAGGATGAAAAAACTATTATGATTGGGCCAGCCTGGTTGAACGAACGCCCGATTGAGCAAACGCCTGGTTGAGCAAATATTAAGCGCTCAGCGCGGCCTCGTGAATTATTTGCGAACTATTCTTTAAAAAAGATACCAATAGGCTCAGTCAGTCAGGCTAGAGAAGCTAATAGCAGTTTCTTCTGCTCCAATCAGTTTCATAAGATTGCGATAGTTTGCTTGTTTGACAATTTGAGCGAATAATCAATATTTGGTAAAGCAGCTAAGGACAAGGGACACAAACCTATGGTTCAAGAAAGACCACTGCCGACATTCCAGTCGGCTTCTCCCCAAGTAACGACCGACGAGGGTCTGACGATCTACGAAGACATGGTGCTGGGCCGCTACTTTGAAGACAAGTGCGCTGAACTTTATCAGCGGGGAAAGGTCAAAGGATTTGTGCACCTGTACAACGGTCAGGAGGCGGTTTGCTCTGGCGTGGTCAAGGCTATGCGCGCCGATGACTATGTGTGCAGCACCTACCGCGACCACGTTCATGCGCTCAGCGCGGGGGTGAGTGCGCGGGCGGTGATGGCTGAGCTGTTTGGCAAGGAGACCGGCTGTAGCAAAGGTCGGGGCGGCTCTATGCATATGTTCTCTAAAGAGCACAATATGCTGGGCGGCTACGCCTTCATTGGTGAGGGTATTCCAGTCGGCTTAGGAGCGGCTTTTCAGACTCGCTATCGCCGGGAGGCGATGGGAGATGCCGGTGCCGATCAGGTCACTGCGTCCTTTTTTGGCGACGGTACGACCAACAACGGCCAGTTTTTTGAATGCTTGAATATGGCAGCGCTGTGGAAGCTGCCGATTATTTTTGTGGTGGAAAACAATAAGTGGGCGATTGGCATGGCCCATGAGCGGGCGGCCTCGCAGCCGGAAATTTACAAAAAAGCCAGCGTCTTTGGGATGCCCGGCTATGAGGTAGACGGCATGGATGTGCTGGCAGTGCGGTCGGCGGCTAAGACGGCTGTGGAGCGGGCGCGAGCGGGCGAAGGGCCAACGCTGCTAGAGTGCCTGACCTATCGGTATCGGGGGCACTCGGTGGCTGACCCTGATGAGCTGCGATCGCCCGATGAGAAAAAGCTT
>JBBSNR010000017.1:0-16334 GCA_038260635.1 Phormidesmidales cyanobacterium | reverse complement strand
CAGGTCAAGCGAGAAAGTAGCTGATATCACAGACTGCGTTTAAAGCTGGAAATTAACCACCGCTGTACTCTATGCTTTAGAGTCAAGGCTTTTAAAAGTCAGTCAAGGCTTTAAAAGTCAAGCGTGTTGATTCGATAAGGGCAATTTGTCTTATGTAACACACATCGTCAAGTCAGGTTTTAAGAGGGAAAGGATGAACAAGGGCAAAGTAAGAATTTATGAGCTATCTAAGGAGTTGGGACTGGAAAACAAGGATATTTTAGCGATCTGCGAAAAGCTGGAGATTGCGGTTAAAAGCCACAGCAGCACTATCGCCGGAGAAGACGCCGAACGGATTAAGGCCGTCGCCGCTTCTAGCGAATTCAAGCCAGTTAGCCAGGGCACTGCGGCCAAGGCTAAAGCCCCTCGTAGCAGTCCAGCTGGAGCAAAGCGTCCAGTTGCCAAGCCTGTTCGTCCTCGCGAGCAGCAGATTTTAGAAATTCGCCGCTATCCTCGTTCGGCCTCGCCTCCAGAGACGCCCCGTCCGACCGCATCCCCAGATGCTGCTGCGCCAAGCGCCAATGCTGACGATAGCTCTGCTTCCTCTGAGAGCCCTTCCCTAGTAGCCCCGCCCAGTCGTCCTTCTCGTCCATCGTCTGCTGGTAGCCGCAGTGGCGAGCCCGCCCAGCCCGCTGGGCCCACTAGCACTAGCCCGGCCCGAGAACCCGCCCGGCCTGCTGCCGTCCAAGAGCCCGAAAGAATCGTTACCACTTCTGGGGCGACCCGCCCTGACCAGCTCAAGCCTCGCTTGGTTGAACCACCGGCTCGGCCATCAGCAGATCAGCCTACCGCTCGCGACGATAGTAGTGGCGATGACAATGGCCATGAAGCCCTCAATCGGGTAGCTCGCCCTGTGCTCAAGCGGGATCGGTCTGCTGGGGGTGGCGATCGCCCCAGTCGGCCCGCTCCCGGTGGCGCATCTAGCAGCACAGTCGCACCGCCGTCGCCGCCTAAGCAGGTGGTTGAGCTGCGCCGTCCGCCCTCTAGAACAGACGTGCTGGAAAGCATCAGCGCTGGCTCCGACAGCGATGACGGAGATGACGATGGGGGATTTGTCGATCCGTCGTTAGAGCTGCGTCGCCCCACACCGCCCCGTCCGCCCAAGCGCCGCGATCACGTCCCCGGCGAAGAGGATGACGAGCAGGAAATTCGGCCCAAAAAGGTCACAAAGACTAAGCGACAGCGAGTCATCGTTGACGACGATGAAGACTTTGAAGATGTAGATGCCAACAGCGGCGACGTTTCGCAAGAGCAAATCAGCCTATCGCTGATGCGGCCACCCAAGCCTAAGAGCCAGCGCTCTAAGCCCGCGCCGACTACCAAGAAGGTGAAGCAGCGTGCCCCCTCTCGTCGGGAGCGCCGGGAACGCCGTCAGGAGGCAGAACCCGAGAGACCAGAGATGATCGTGCTCACAGGCGGCATTAGCGTGCATGACCTGGCCGATCAGCTAGCGGTGCCGCAAACCGACATCATTAAGCTGCTGTTCTTCAAAGGCATTGCGACGAACGTAAACCAGACCCTGGATATGCCGACTGCTGAAATGGTGGCGGAAGAATTTGGGGTAGAGTCGGTCACCGCAGAAGAAGCGCCAGAGGCTCGTAAAGTCACAGAAATGATTGACGCCACCGACCGCGACAAGCTTCAGTCGCGCCCACCAGTGGTGACGATTATGGGCCACGTTGACCACGGTAAAACCAGCCTGCTCGACTATATCCGTCAGGCCAAGGTAACCGAGGGTGAAGCGGGCGGCATTACCCAGCATATTGGGGCCTACCACGTCGATTTGAAATCCAATCCGAACAGCGATCGCAAGTCGGGTCAGATTGTCTTCTTAGATACGCCAGGCCACGAAGCTTTTACAGCGATGCGTGCCCGAGGCACCCGAGTCACTGACATTGCTATCTTGGTAGTTGCTGCTGACGACGGGGTCAGACCGCAGACTATTGAAGCGATTAGCCACGCCAAAGCAGCAGGCGTGCCGATTGTGGTCGCGATTAACAAGATCGATAAAGAAGCGGCCAACCCAGACCGGGTGAAGCAAGAGCTGATGGAATACGAGCTGGTGCCGGAGGAGTACGGCGGCGACACCATTATGGTGCCCGTCAGTGCGATCACCGGTGAAAACGTAGACACCATTCTAGAAATGCTGCTGCTGGTCTCTGAAGTAGAAGACCTGCAAGCTAACCCCGACCGGTTGGCTCGCGGCACCGTGATTGAAGCCCATCTGGACAAGGCCAGAGGGCCGGTAGCTACGCTGCTGGTGCAAAACGGCACGCTAAAAATTGGCGATGCCTTTGCAGCGGGTCCCGTCTTTGGCCGGGTTAAGGCGATGGTAGATGATCGCGGTAATCGCTCAGATGCTGCCAAACCGTCGTTTGCAGTCGAGGTGTTGGGTCTGAATGACGTGCCCCCAGCAGGCGAAGAGTTTGAGGTGTACGCCGATGAGCGCGATGCCCGAGCCGCCGCCGATGAGAAAGCCATTGAGCAGCGGCAGTCGCGATTGCAGCAGACGATGGCCTCTCGCCGGGTGACGCTCAACTCGCTTTCTGCGCAAGCCCAAGAGGGTGATCTTAAAGAGCTCAATCTGATTCTTAAAGCGGACGTTCAAGGTTCGCTTGAGGCGATTTTGGGATCGCTCCAGCAGCTGCCTCAAAACGAGGTGCAAATTCGGGTGCTAATGGCGGCTCCGGGTGAAATTAGCGAAACCGACGTAGACCTGGCTGCGGCCAGTGGCGCTGTGATTATCGCTTTCAATACCACGCTGGCTTCGGGTGCTAGGCAGTCTGCCGACTATCTGGGCGTAGACATTCGCGATTACGACATCATCTACAAGCTGCTAGAAGATATCGAAGGCGCAATGGAAGGTCTGCTAGAGCCAGAGCTGGTGCAAGAACCGCTCGGTCAGGTAGAAGTGCGAGCGGTCTTCCCAGTACGCAAGGGGACAGTGGCTGGCTGCTACGTGCTCTCTGGCAAGGTCACCCGCAATTGCAGGGTGCGGGTAGAGCGGGGTAGTGAGTCCGTTTACGAAGGCAACCTCGATTCGCTGAAGCGGATGAAGGACGATGCCAAAGAAGTCAATGCTGGCTTTGAGTGCGGTATCGCCGTCGGTGGTTTCAACGACTGGAAAGAGGGCGACATTATCAACGCCTTCCGTCTGGTCTCGAAGCGTCGTACTCTCGCGCCAGCTTAGTACTGTGTTCAGCTTGCAGCAAAACCGGTATCTGTGGGTACATTTCGCCGGACTAGCGGCGGTACCCCTGCTGTTGGATGTTTGTTTAGCAGGGCTGGCATCGTCTGGGATGGCTGCTGGCACGACGCTGCTGCTGAGCCCTCAGTTTTGGGCGATCGCCCTGATCGGCATTATCCCAACGCTGTGGATGCAGTGGCAAAGGCCGTTTTACCTGTTTAGTCTGCTGCCGCTGGCGCTGAGACCCGCTGCCCTGAGTGATGACCAACGTCGTTTCCTAAGGCTGCTCAAGTCCTGGCAGATTAAGGCGCTAGCGGTAGCTACGGCGGGCGGATCGCTTTGGCTACTGCGGCAGCTGTCGGAGAGGTCGCTGCAAGTTACGCCGCTGGCTGCGCCTGCGCCAGGTTTGGCAATTGCGTTAGTCGCTTTCTTCTGGATCTGCGTGTTTTTACAAGTTCCCCTGAGCGCGGCCCGGCTGCTCTTAGTCGGGCCAAAGTCGTTGCAACGGGTGAAGCCTTATGAAGAGAGGGCGATCGCTTCGAACTTCTTGGTTCTGGGGCTGCGGGTGAATCGGATTTTGCCGGAGGCGGATGCGTTGGTAGGGGTGGCTGGGAATCTGGAATTGGGGAGACAGGAGACAGAAAAGCAGAAGGCAGGAGAGCCGGAGATAGGCGTTGAGGCGCTAGATAGCCAGGAAGACGAACAGAATTTAGCTAGTCAGGAGTCAGCTAGTCAGGTGCTTATCGAACTAGCCCAGAAGTCAGACGGTCAGGATCTTGCCGAACTAGGCGTTGATCTGCCGGTCGCTAGCGCTCAGCTTCCAGATGAGGCTCTAGAGGAGTCTCTACCAGCAGGTGGAGAAGATATGGATGCCGTGGCTCTATCGGTAGATGATAAAGATACCGGAGCAGATGCGCAGCCGACTGATTGATGGAGTCTTCACATAAAGGGGTATACATCGGCCTTGGAACCCCTCAGAACCGTGGCAATCATTACATACGGGCTTAGTATCTTAGGCTATTCTTAAACAAATCAGCGGAGCCTGCAAGATTCCATCCAGGTTCTGTTCAATGGAGATCACCATGGCAAATATGGCAAATTCATCGCCTGCTCATGCCGCCCCAAATGCTGAGCTTTGGCAGAGTCTGAAAAATGCGATCGCCGCTAGCTCCGGTTTCCAGCGCTGGCGGTCAGAACAGCTTTCGGCTATCACCACTGCGACTTCAGACGAGCAGCTAGTGCGTCTGTATCTGCGCGATACGCTAGAGACGCTGGCTTACTAAAAGCCTGTTGGCACAGCCGCTCGCTTTCAATGAAACGAATACAGCTACTCAGGCAGGTTCACACCATCAAGGTGGGCCTGCCTTTTATGTGTCTAGTTCTCGTCGCCCTTCCAGGGCTCTAGCCAGGGTTACCTCATCGGCATACTCCAGGTCGCCACCCATGGGCAGGCCAAAGGCGATTCGAGTGACCCGAGTAAACGGCTTCAGCAGCTGACCGACATATAGCGTCGTTGTGTCCCCCTCAATGCTGGGGCTGATAGCCAGGATCACTTCACCAGTATCTTCTTTGTTGACCCGGTGTACTAGCTGACCGATGTTGAGCTGCTCAGGGCCAATGCCATCCATCGGCGAAATCAGTCCGCCTAAAACGTGATACTTGCCTTTGTACTCCCGCGTTTTTTCTAAGGCAATCACGTCTCGTGAGTCGGCGACGACGCACAGCGTGTGCGGATCACGGGTTTGAGACAGGCAGATATTGCAGACCGGCTCAGCCGAGAGGTGAAAGCAGCGGGAGCACTGGCCCACCTGCTGCTTAGCTTCGACTAGGGCAGTAGCGAGGGCGCGAACCTCAGCCTCTGGCCGCTTAAGCATGTGCATGGCCAGCCGCTGGGCTGACTTGGGCCCAATGCCGGGGAGGCGCTGAAATTCTTCAATCAGTTTGGCAAGGGGGCGCGTGTAAATGGTCAGGTCTCCTTTTCTTCACTCTTGCCGCGCACGGGCGGCAGCTTTTCCACTAGGCCCATTTCAAAAGCGGCGTCCGGCAGCTGACCGGCGATGTATTTACCGGGCTCAAACAGGCCGCTAGGGGTCATGCAAACCTGCCGCAGCTCAACGACTTCTGTCTCTTCGAACATACTGCGCGATAGCCGACGTTCTATAGCCATCAGGGGTTCTCCTTTACCTACTCATCTATCACCTACTCATCTATCTGCCAGTATTCGTGGGTGTAGTTTTGATCGAGAATCTTCTTCGGTCGCATAATCAATATAACGCCGCCCAGGAGTGTGGTTTGAGGGGCTTCTTCAAACCAACGCATTGCCAGCTGACCGTCGGCATCGTAAACAAAGTAACTAAACTCATCCCACTGGCGTTTGGCCCGGTCAATCACAATCATCACCGGCTCAGTCGCGGCCACTTCGTCGGGTGGGTTGGGCAGCTGACCGTACTCAGCGAGTAGGGCGATCGGGTCTTCGGCCTTGAGCATTACCTGCCAGCCCGGTACCGGTAGCCAGGCACCCTCGCCCGAAAACTTCACCATGCCAAAAGGCTCTGCTGGTTCAACGGCTGGGACAGCTTTATAGTCGGCTGTCGCTAGCGGCAGCTGACCGGCAACCGGCACAATCACCGGCAAATCGGCCTCGCTCTCCAGCCGGAAGAGGGGCAAACGCGGCGCTGACTTGCTTGAGACGACCGAAAAGTCGGTCAGCAGCTTCTCAATTTTGCTGCGAGCGCGATCGCTGGTAACAAACCGCAGACTTTGCGCGATCAGCCGCGATCTGGCCTGCAAATCGCTCATTTGCCGGGCCAATCGCCAGTAGTGATAGGCCGCTGCATCGCCCATGGTCTTCTCAAAACCGACCGGGGGCTGGTCGCTGTAGGAAAAGTCGCGCAGCCCTTTGACAATATCTCTCACCTGCTCACTGTCGAGCCCGTTGCTGAAGGCAAAATCTGCGGCAGCAGCTCGGCTGTCTTGTGACAAAATACGAAACTCATAGAGGCTGTCACTGCCTCGCGTTTGATAGTGCGTTTTAGCAGCCTCGCTGACGCCGCCTGCGACCATCGAATCAAAGACCTGAGCGGCGACGATTAGCTGGTTTTGCTGGATCGGTTCAAATCCGGTGGCTTCGAAGATGGCCTGCGGCATCATGCCCGTTTTTTGCAGGGTTTGGCAGGCTTTGCCCCAGTCCACCCAGTTGCCTTCTTTGCGGCGCAGCTGACCTTGTAGCGTGTCAATGGCTGCTTGGGTCGTTGTTTCTGGCGTGGGAATGCTGGCTACATCTGGTGTAGCGTCTGGGTTGGAATTGGGGTCGGGGGAAGTGGCGGGCATAGCGTGCTTTTGCTTTGCGGGTGATTTTTGCTTGACGCAATCCTCGTTTCTACGTAATTATAGTAGTCTGATTACACTGTAGGTAATAGGTTAATCACGGGCGGGGCTATAGCGCAGCTGGTAGCGCACCTCAATGGCATTGAGGGGGTCAGGAGTTCGAATCTCCTTAGCTCCATGTTTTATTTTAACGCTGATTACCTCTGGGTCTACTGGCTGGCGAGGTTAAAGCGCTGTAGTCTTTCTTGCAGTAGCTGAGGCAGTGCTTTATGGAGTTCGGACTGCTTAGTGAAGCTCAGCCGATTGCGGGTGGGGGTGTCAAAAGGAAACTGGCCGGGCAGGTCTGAGCGCTCCATTTGGGCCAGAATAATCTGCTCGGGGCGCTTGCTTTGAAGGGCGTATCCCATCTCTACGCAGACCTTGGGGCTGGGGATCAGTTGGGGTGGGGTGCTGTCAATGCTGAGAATGGGGGTGCCGTCGGCAATGAAGAGGAGCGATCTCCGAATTTTTCGCATCAGGTCGCTGTTTATTCTCACTGGACCCTGGCTCAGCCGATGAGATTCTACTAGCTCAATGGACAGCCGAGATTTGCCGTTGAACTTTTTGATAAAGGCCTCTAACTCTTCGCGCAGCAAATCGCTGGAGTCTGGGTATTCGGTTTGGTAGCAGAGGAAAATAGTGGGGTCGAGGTTAGCTAGCGAATCCTGCTTGGCAAAGTAAATTTCGTGGCTGATCAGATCGATATTGGCGATCGCATAAGTCCCACTTCCTTCGATGTAGAATTCGACGCGATCTCCTTCGAGGTAGCGCTGAAACCACTCAGCTTGCTTAACTTCTCCAATATCCTCCAAAAAATCAGCCCGCAGCGCCGACTTGAGCAGGCTATTTTTAGCCAGCCGCAGGTCGTGGGGGCGCTTTTCCAGCTCACGGATGGGTTCGTAGTCACTGAGATACCAAGCCTTGAGCGCGATAATAGCCATGGAGGGGGATTTTCCTTTCTATCCTTGCCTCTTACTCTAAATTATTCCTTGCTATATAGGGTGTCTGAAAAGTAAAAATAATACATATGTTCTAGTTCGATTAGTTGTGCAGTGAGTGAGGCAGGTTTATGGCGGGAGTAGTTTCGGCTGGGCATGAGAAAACGGCGGCAGCAGGGCGGGAAATTTTGCAGGCGGGGGGCAATGCCTTTGATGCGGCAGTTGCGGCGATGCTGGCGGCCTGTGTGGTGGAGCCCACGCTGACTTCGCTTGGCGGCGGGGGATTTCTGCTGGCTCATCAGGCCGGGACGGCAGAGAATACGCTGTTCGATTTTTTTACGCAGACGCCGAATCAGCGTCGCAGCGATGACTCGCTAGACTTTTACCCAATTGAGGCCAATTTTGGCGATTCGGTGCAGGAATTTCATATTGGCCTGGGATCGATGGCCGTGCCGGGCATGCTGGCAGGCGTGCTGACGGTACACGGGCGACTGGGCCGACTGCCGCTAAAAACGGTGGCAGAACCGGCGGTGGCATATGCCCGCAGCGGGGTCACGGTGAGTGAGTTTCAAGCCTACTGCTATCAGCTGCTCGATCCGATTTTGATGGCGACAGCAGGCGCTAGAGAAATCTATGCGCCTGCGGGTCACCGGCTGCGGCAGGGAGAAACGATGCGGCAGCCACAGTTTGCCAATACGCTTGAGTATCTGGCGGGCCTGGGAGATGAGGGAGCGCTCAGGGCGTTTTACGGCGGGGAGATCGCGCAGCAGGTGGTGAAAGACGCTCAGGCGGGGGGCGGCTGCTTGAGTCTGGCAGATTTTGAAAACTATCGGGTGATTGAGCGATCTCCCCTCACCATCAACTATCGCGGCGTGCAGATGATTACCAATCCACCGCCAAGCGCCGGGGGATCTCTGATTGCCTTTTGCCTGGAGCTGCTCGACCGGTTTGACCTCAGTCAGATGACGGTTGGCTCAGCTGAGCATTTGACGCTGCTCAGCCAGGCGATGCGGTGGACGAATGAGGCGCGGCGATCGCATTTAGACGGTGCCCTGTTTGACAGTGATATTGCCGGTAAATTTATCGCCGCTGATCTGATCGACAAGTACGCCCATCCACTGGAAACCATCGTGGCCAACGGCGTCAATCGGTGGGGCAGCACCACTCACATCAGCGTCATGGACGACCAGGGCAATGCGGCTAGTGTCACCACCTCTAACGGCGAGGGCGCTTCCTACGTAATTCCTGGCACCCAAATTATGATGAACAATATGCTGGGTGAAGCAGATCTCAATCCTGACGGGTTTAATCGGTGGCCGGTCAATCAGCGCATGTCGTCGATGATGGCTCCCACGATGATTTTGAAAGCAGGCAAGCCGCAGCTGGTTTTAGGATCGGGGGGATCGAACCGCATTCGAACCGCCATTTTACAGGTGATTTCAAACATTTTAGATTTTGGAATGCCGCTAGCCGCTGCCGTAGAAGCGCCTCGAATTCACTGGGAAGCGGGTGTGTTTCACCTGGAGCCTGGTTTATCAGCAGACTCAGCGGAGGCCGATCTATTGGCATCGGATCAGCTGGGCACGAACCGCGTCCTAAAGTGGCAGCAGTCCAATATGTTTTTTGGGGGTGTTCATACAGTGGGGTTAGATGCAGCGGGCGGCTTGCAGGGAGCGGGCGATCCTCGGCGCAGTGGCGCAGTGGCCCAAGCTTGAGCAGGCCATTTCAATAGGGCAACTTTCAACAGGCAAGGCATAGAGTGATGAACTGGCGATCGCTGCAAGCAGGCGCAGCTAAATCTGCTGTGGTGATAGAGATCCGCGCTTTTCTAAATCTGGCGGTGCCACTGGCGATCGCGCAGCTGGCTCAGTTTTCGGTGGGGTTTGTAGACACCATCATGATGGGCCACTTGAGCACGGCTACCCTGGCAGCAGGCGGTCTGGCATCGAGCACGTTTCAGCTGACGCTGACGGTTACCAGCGGCTTTGTTATGTCAGTGGGGGTGCTGGCGGCTGAGGCCTATGGCGCGGATCAAAAAGGTCGGATTGAGCATCTGGCCCGGCAGGGGTTTTGGCTAGCGCTGCTGTTGACCCTGCCGCTGATGGCAGTGCTCTGGCAAACAGCCCCCATCTTAAGGGGATTACAGCAGCCTGAGGCGGTCGTTGAGCTGGCTCAGCAGTACTTTACCTGGATTTCGGCGGGGGTATTTCCGGCGCTGGGGTTTGCCATGCTGAGAGGCTACGTTTCGGCCTTTTCGCTGGCGAACGTGGTGACGGTGATCGTCATGATCGGGACGCTGTGCAATATTGCCGGCAACTACGTGCTCGGCTTTGGCAAGCTCGGGTTTCCGCGCTTGGGGCTAGCGGGGTTGGGGTTGGGCAGCAGCCTCAGTCTCTGGCTGATGTTTGGGCTGTTTTTAGCCTACATTTTGCGCCAGGAGGAGCTGCGCCGCCACCGCTTTTGGCGACAGTGGCAGCGGCTAGATGTCGGCGTTTTACGGCAGCTGATGGCGATTGGCTTGCCGATTGCCGTCACTCTCGTGCTGGAAATTGGCATGTTTGCGGCGGTTTCCTACATGGCGGGCAGCCTGGGCACTGAGATACTGGCAGCGCACCAAATCGCCTTTCAGACGATGGCGCTGCTGTTCATGGTGCCGCTGGGTATGTCTTATGCGGTGACGGCGCGGGTGGGGCTGTGGCTGGGTAAAGGCGACCTGAGCGGTGCTCGGCGGGCGGGGTATGTGGCGATCGCCATCGCTGCTTTGACTTTGTTTTTAGAGGCGATCGCCCTGGTCATCTACCGCCGCTCTATTATCGGCCTGTTTATCGACTTGCAAGCGCCGCAAAATGCGCCCGTGATTGACCTGGCGATGAATCTGCTGCTGATTTCGGTCACCGCTCAGATGATCGACGGCGTGCAGCGGGTGACAATGAGCGCCCTTTACGGCCTGCAAGATACTCGCGTGCCAATGCTGATGAGCGCGCTGGCTTTTTGGGGCATCGGCCTGACTAGCGGCTACGCGCTGTGCTTTTGGGTCGGCTGGGGCGCGGTGGGGCTGTGGATTGGCCAGTACACTGGGATTGCTGTAGCCGGTATAATTTTTGTATGGCGTTTTCACCGAATGACGCGGTAGGCACAACACCATGCGGCCTAGTTTCACCTAGCAGAAGGGAACTTGAGGCAGCATAAGTCGGATGTTTGGCAGGCTAAGACATGACTATTGATAATTACGACAGCGCAAAAGCACTGACCCATCAGCTAGATGCAAGCGTGCCGTTTCGGGTGCGCCCAGGCAAACAGCTGCTCAAGCTGATGAAAAGCAAAAGCATCCCGATGTCAGCGGATCAATACTATCCGGTAGAGAAGGTGATATATGGCGGTGATGAGGGTGGCATCACCTGTATGCTTCAGGGAAAACCGACAGACAAAGAATTAATAGGCTCATCCATTACTCACTTAATCATCGATCCAGCCTATCCCCTAGCAGAACAGGTGAAGGCTTATCAACAAGAGCGACGGCGGCGGCTATGGCTGGAAGATCAGCGTGGCTTTGCCGCTTTAGCAAGACAGTCCAAGTCTGCGAAGCAGAAGAAACGGAGCGGTGGGTTTGGGGCTTGATTAGCTGCGATCGCGGCAACTCCCTGATGCCAAATATCACCCGGCTGCTTGTCTGTAGCGACTATGACTCAGCCAAATACGTATAGCGATCCATGCCATCTTTGTAATTGGCCATCAGCTTGCGGGCTTCTGCGATGGTGATTTGGCCATTTTGCAAGGCCTGCTCAGAGCGGCGGCGGATCTGTTCGATCATATCTTCGGGGCTGTATTGCACCTGCTGGAGCACTTCGTCAGTGGTGTTACCGCGTACAACGTGCTCAATGACATAGCCCTGCTGAGCAGTGGCTTTGGGTGCCAGGTGAATGTGCACGGTGTTGGTATCGCCGAAGAGATTGTGCAAATTGCCCAGGGTCTCCTGATAAGCACCGACCAAAAACATGCCCAGGTAGTAGGGTTCTCCGGGCTTGAGGGTATGTAGCTCTAAAGTATCTTTCTGGCCTTTTTTACTGATGAACCGGGCAATTTTGCCGTCGCTGTCGCAGGTGAGGTCGGCTAGCGTCGCCCGCTGAGAGGGCTCTTCGTTGAGCCGGTGGATAGGCATGATCGGGAAAAGCTGCCCGATGGCCCAGCTATCTAACGCAGATTGAAATAGGGACATGTTGGCGTAGTAGATAGAGGCCATGCTGTTTTCAAGCTGCGCTATCTCTTCGGGTACATCGTCTTGGTCGCGCAGCAGCGTAGCGATTTTTTGGCAGCAAGCCCAGTAGAGTCTTTCGACACGGGCACGTTCGGCCAAACGCAGATAGCTGAAGTTGAACAGACCTGCCGCTTCTTTTTTGAACTGAACCGCGTCAGTGAAAGATTCTTGATAGTTGTTTGGGCTGACGGCGGCGTATACCTCCCACAGTTCTCTGATCAGTCTATGTTCGCCTTCTTGGTAGGGCTGGGGGTCGCTTTGGTTGACGGCGCTAGCGCCTAGCACATCAAAAATTAAGACGGATTGATGAGAGGCAATAGCTCGCCCGCTCTCACTGATCAGGGTTGGTATCGGTAGCTGCGCAGCGATGCAGGCGTCTTGTACATGGGCAACCACGTCGTTTGCATAGTTTTGAGTGCTGTAGTTCTTGGAGCCCTGAAAGCTGGTTTTAGAGCCGTCGTAATCGACGCCAAGGCCACCGCCTACGTCCAAGTAGCCCATCGGCGCGCCGAGTCTTGCCAGCTCGACATAAATTTGGCAGGCTTCACGCATGGCCTCTTTAATCACGCTAATCGCCGAGACCTGAGAGCCGATATGAAAGTGCAGAAGCTCCAGGCAATCAAGCATGTCAGCCGCTTTGAGCTTTTCTACAACGGTGATAATTTCAGGAATACTGAGGCCAAACTTGGCCCGGTCTCCGGCGCTTTCTCCCCAGCGCCCGGAGCCTTTGGCTGCCAGCTTGGCTCTAATGCCGAGCACGGGACGAATGCCTAAGCGTTGGCTGGCGGCGATCGCCACGTCCACTTCCTCCACCTGCTCCAGCACAATAATCGTCTTTTGACCCAGGCGCTGGCCCAGCATCGCCGTTTCAATGTACGACTGATCTTTGTAGCCATTGCAAATAATCAGCGCGCCGGGCGTCGTCAGGCTCGCCATGGCAATCATCAGCTCTGGCTTTGTACCTGCCTCTAGGCCAAAGCGGTAGGGCTGGCCAAAGCGAACCAGGTCTTCAATGATGTGGCGCTGCTGATTGCACTTGATGGGAAATACCCCCTGATAGACGCCGTCACAGCTATAGCGGGCAAACGCTCTGGCAAAGCAGGTATTTATTCGCTCTAGGCGGTCGGCCAAAATATCTGAAAACCGAATCAGCAGCGGTAGCTGAACGTCTCGCTGCTGAAGCGCTTCTACCAGTTTTCTAAGATCTAGAGAGCCGCCGCGATCGCCCTGCGGAGACACCGTAATATGGCCCGCCGCATTAATTGAAAAGTAGGGCTCCCCCCATCCTTTGATGCGGTAGAGTTCCTCGCTGTCCTCGATAGACCAGCCCTCAAGAGAGCCCCCTGGGCGGGCTGCGCTCTGACTGGCTTCGGGTCGCTCTGACGGGTCCTTCTGGGCAAAGGTAGAGGGGGTTGAAGGTATGTAGGTTGGGCTCACAGAGGCTGCATCCAGGTCTAAGGTAAATAGTTGGAAAAACAGTTGAAGAACTGTAATTTAGGCAATAGTCTAGGCAATTTTTGCCGGTCTTGTCATCTTGCAGTTGACCGCGCTATTTCGAATAGCTCGAAGTGTCTACAGAGAATGAAGTATAGCAATGGGTCTCCGTGAAAATACGGTCATCGAGTTTTGTAGTTCACCAAAGAACTAGGGCACCCATTAGCTAGAGACGAAGATCACGGTAACTTTTGTCGCAAAACCGTATAGTCTCTGTGAACCTACGGGTTCATCCTGACAGACCTGCTGAGATACTGCTATTTGTTAAACAGGTTACTAAGCGCGATCACGGTGGCTTTTGAGATTTGACCCCACATTTGCGGGGTGAAGCCCCTGGCCGCTTTCCGCTCGCAATCCTTGGGTCCGTCAATCTGCCTTGTGAAGGCAAACGGCGCTGCCGCATAGCTGCGGCCATCAACACCGCTCTGCTTCACTACTCTGCTTCGCTGTGGTTAAAAACTTTCAATAGGTGCCCAAGATATGAGGTATTCTCCCCCTCCCACTGTAGACATATCGGCTAAGTCTGCCACGCCTTTGTCATCGGCCCCGCAAGGGACGAATCTGGGTTCGGCAATTGGTCAGTCTCTCGCTGTCGATATTTTTCTGATAGGTGTATCGCTGGCAATGGCGCTGCTTTTTAGCAGCGCTGTAGGCGTTGTTGAGAGCACTAATGATCTGGGCAGCTTTATGCTGAGACCGGCCAGTTGGTTTATCTATTTTGTTTGCGCCGTAGGCCCGATCCTCTATCTGTTTGTAGATGCGCTGAGCGCCCTCAGTAATCCTGCTGCCTTGCCGTTTGCGCGCACTTCCGCTGGGATGAAGGCTATCTACACCAGGCGTGTGCATCTGCTGCTATTGGCGCTTTATTTCACGGCGATCTTAGTGGCGCTGTGCTGGTCGGCCCCTTCAATGCTTCTGACCTCTAAGCTGTTTGTGTCGGCAGTGTTTGGCATTGCGCTCTACGCGCTGGGCCAGAGTATTCCGTCGCGGCGGCTGAGCTTTATAGTCTCTGGGATCTTATTTATGGTGGTTCTGGTGACCACTCAGATCTTTATTGTGGCGCGAATAGAAGCTGACGCTAATCGGTCCAGTCAGAAAGTCCTTGATGAGCTAGCTAGCCCCGATGGGAATGCCGATGAGGACAAGGGGGTCTTATTTGATGACTCGGAGCCTTAAGCGGCTTTGAGCTAGCTTAGCTGAACGACAATCTGGTTGTTCATCAGGGTTTCTGAGGTCAGCAGGTCTTCTACGGTCATGCGCAGAAAGCGATCGCTGTCGATGCTGAAGCCTATGCGGACGCGATCGCTACCCGGAAACCCAGGCGGGGTCAGCGTCGCGATGGTGCGGGCACCTTCGCGGTCGTTGAGCGCCTGTACCTGAAGCTTGCCGCCACTGGCGCTGGCCTGACGGGTAACGAGCTGATCGCCTTCGAAGTAGACTTCGGTATTAGTTTGGGCCTCGCCCAGCTCACCTAAAATCAGCTCGATGCTGGGCTGCTTTTCATTAGAAGCGCCGAGCAAAAGCTCAATCGGTGTCGTTGTCGGGTAGGGCTGCCCCGGCTGTATGATCGGGTGCCAGTCATGGGCACTGCGGCGGCGATTCCAGTAGCGAATACCGTAGCTGTGGTAGAGAAAGTCTTGTAGCTCTGTGGTGTGCAGGCTCAGCGCGCCCTGCGCAACGGCTTCGAAGGGGCGATCGCCGCGAATTTTTTCGGGGTTAAAGTGGCGCCCCGCCCAGGCCTGCACTGCCGGAATCTGAGCGCTGCCGCCTACTAGCAGCACCGCGTCGATGTCCGGAGCGCTGATACCCTGGCGCTGAGCTTGCTGCAAAACCTGATCCAGGCGGTTGTCCAATCGTTGAAAGAAGCCTCTTTCGGTGAGAATCTGCTCAAAGCGATCGCGATCCAAAGACAGTTCGTAGCTGTCTAGCGTCTCTTCATCAAAGTAAGCTTCTGTCGCCGTCGGTGCGTTAGAGAGCGCAATTTTTAGCCGCTCAACTAACCGCAGCGTCACCGCTGTAATCGGCAACTCCTGACTGCTGGCAAAATACTCGGCTAGCCACCTATCAATATCTGCCCCGCCCAAATTTTCGCCAGCTTTAGCCAGTACGCGCACGGTTTTTGCCTTTTGGCCGGTCGCCTGAGCGCCCGCTGACTGACCCGAGAATGCCTTTCCCCACTTCAGCAAAAAGCCCAGCGGTTGCTCAACCGAAGCCGGCTGAACCAGCGAAAAATCTAAGGTGCCGCCGCCAAAATCCACCACCAGCAGGGTGCGCTGCTCGGCGCTCAGCCGATAGCCCAAAGCTGCTGCTGTCGGTTCATCCAATAGCCGCACCTGCTCAATCTCTAGAGATTGGCAAACCTGGCTGAGCCAGAGGCGATAGGCTTCAAAGCTATCGACGGGCACCGTAAATACCAGAGAATTAAGACTGGGATCTTGCTGCTTCAGCTGCCCGATCACCTGATGTAAAAAACAGCTGCCCACCTGCTCAAAAGAAAGCAGCTGACCGTCTAGCTCGGGCATAAATCCCTGCACAGAGGCCCCAATACCGCGCTTAAAATTGCGAAAAAACCGAATGTCGCTGGCCAAATCGAGGCCCCGGTCGCGCACCTGCTGCCCAGCGATCGTCTTGGATTGGGCTGCCACTGTCGCCGCCCGTTCTATGTAGAGCAAGCTCGGTACCAGCGGTGGATTGGCCTTGACCTGGGCCGATAGAGATGGCAGCAAAAGGGTCTCTGGCGCTTGGGTAGCGGCATTCCAACGCGCCACCACTGTATTACTGGTCCCAAAATCAATGGCGTACATAGCGCTCACAGGGTGGTCGTCAAAAAGCCAGCTATTCCCCCCAGACCTATGCCGACAAAACAGGTGCTGATGAGAACGGTCAGGCTCTGCCGGTAGTCCATGATTTGCATCAGCTTTTCGCTGGTCTGGGCGCTGATGACGACTGCCGCTGCTGTTAGCATCACTGCTAGCAAAGTGAGAACCACCAGACCCAGCAGCGCTGCCGAAAAACGAATGTCGTCAAAGTTTTGATCGCTGCCGGTGTAGTTGGT
>JBBSNR010000016.1:0-16655 GCA_038260635.1 Phormidesmidales cyanobacterium | reverse complement strand
CTAGCAGGGTCAGGATTGCGCAGATCGCCAATCAACCCTTCTACAATGTCTCCCTGCGTGAGAGCAGAAGATTCTCCCATCTGGCCACTGGTTTGCAGTGCGCTAGCCGTGGGGGCGATCGCCCCACCAGCAGGATCGAGGCTACCGCTCAGGCCAGGCGATCGCCCTGTCGTTTGAATCGCTCTCTGTGCAGCTGTCTGCGCGGTTGAAGGCTGCTCTTGCAACGGCAGTCCAGTGCTGCGATCTACCTCGCCCCACTCGCCGCCTTCGGCTACGCCCCCCTCAGATTTACCGCGATTGGCGACAAAGAAACCTATTCCAAAGCTAGCCAGCAAAGCTACTAGCGCCAAGCCCCAGCCAAAGACTGGATTGAAACCGCTCGCTTGATCGTCAGCCGCTACACTATCAGCTACTTCTGCACCATCAGTGGTTGCACCATCAGCCACTGCACTATCAGCTACCTCTATACCATTAACTACCTCTGCGCTGTCAGCCGCAGCTGACTCAATGGCGGGAAGCTCATTGGCTGTTGGCGTTGCTGCTGGCAGTGATGGAGACGGTGGCGAGGCTGCGGTGTCCGCAGGTGCAGCGGGCTCTACAGCAGTGGTAGGCTCTACAGCAGTGGCAGCAGGCTGAGCCGATAGCGATGCCTGAAGCTGCTGCCAGGTTTCATCATCTAGCCTGCCAGTCGTCTCCAAATCCGCATCGGACTGAAAAGTGCTGACCGCTCGCCGGGTTGCCAACCCATAAATGCCGTCAATCGGACCACCGTAATATTTGCTCTGCTGCAAGCGGCGCTGAACCACCTTGACCGCTTCACCCCGAGCGCCCACGTCTAAGGCACTACCCGCCGAGCCTCCAGAAGCCTGGGCAACTAGCACTTGAGAGGAAGCGCTAGACCGCTGGTCGGTGACAGCAGCAGCAGCAATCTTCGGTCGGAGAGCCGGAGCGCCTAGGGCGGTCAGACAGGTTAGAAATACTAGAGTAGAACGCCGAATCATCGCTATCTTTACCTGTTATCTTTTCAATATCTGGCGACTTTGTGAAAGTCGAATTTTATGACAGGTGCTTCCAAGGATCTATGTTCTGCAAGGTTCGTAGGCCGAACGATGAGAAAGGTTCCTTTAATGTTACTTCTACTGAAGTAGGATGCCCGCCTGAGTTACATTTCTGCTAGTTTAGGACCAAACAGACAGAAACAAATATCAATTGCTCTAATGAAAACCTCTGAGCTGAGGTATAAATTGATTGAACGGCCATTAGAGATCTGGGTGCAACCCAAGTAGACACTTTAGAAGCTGACCGCCTCATTTAGCGTTTTAATGGGTCACTTTGGGCGATGTTACCGGCAGTATTTGGGACAATATCTAACGGGGCAGCGCGAACCAAAATTCACATTGACTCATCAGCTATTTTACTGAGGCCATTCTACCCCGAACATCAAAAATCAATCGCCAGACCTCGCTTGAGTTATTGCCTTCTTTACAGTTGCCCTGTGTAGGTTTACGTGGTTTTTTTGATATGTCGGGAAATCCGCTAGTTAGTCAGCCGTTTCCTGGGAAGCCGGTGGGTTTTTAGGAGGCATAGCGAAAGCTGGTATGGAGAGCTGCACTGAGAGCCAGCTAGCTAGTTGGATTCGCTGGTTAATTAAGTAGATGCTCAGCAAGGTCAGCAGCACACCACTCCATTGCAGCATACTGAGGCTTTCGGAGAGCAAAGAGGTGCTGAACAGCAGCGCGAAAACAGGTGTCAGGAAGGTTAGCGCGCTCAAGCTGGTCAGGTTGCCCTGAGCGGCGATGTAAAAAAATACGCCATAGGCAATAGCACTGCCAAAAATAGTGGCATAGCTGATTGCCATCCAGCCTGGCAGCGAGATGGCTTGCCAGGGCGCTGACTCACCACTCAAGGAGTTGGCTACAGAGATCGCCATCAGCGGCGCACCGCCCAAAACCATGTGCCATCCGGTCGCAGCAATCGGGTCAGCCCAGCGCACAACATAGCGAATTAAGATGGTGCCCGCCGCCATTGACAGAGCGGCCATTAGCATCAGCCATTCCCCCTGCTGAAACAAGGCCGACCAGACCTCCTGCTCAAAGGTCATGATGGGCCCTAGATCAAACCCGTGCCCTTGAAAAAGGCCCAAAATCCACTCGTCAGGCAGACCGATACAGCTAATGCCGAACAGTCCGATCAGTAAACCCAGCCAACCCAAAGGCCCAATCCACTCCTGAAAAAGGAAGCGCGCCATAATCGCGACTGCCAACGGCTGAGAGTCAATCATCACTGACCCCAGCCCAGCCCCAGTGCGCTCTAACCCCAAAGCTAAAAACCCCTGAAATAAAGTGCCATCTACCAGAGCGAAAAGGGCAATCCACAGCCAGGCCCGCCAGCCTTTGGGCTGCTCTCGGCCCAGCAGTAGGGAAACAGCAACGACCAACAGACCTGCGGGCAACAGCCGCGTTCCTGCCAGAAATAAGGGCGTGGTTTCGCTCATCACCCCTTTCATGGCCACCATGGCAGTGCCCCAGAGGAAAAAGGGCGAAATTAGGACGAGCGGGTTAGAGGCCAGCTTGGTCAGAGGCTGTCGAAGGGGAATGTGGGGAGCGTTGCGAGAGGGGGTGGCAGCGTCGGCAGAGGGGCGAAGATCCATGAGGGAGAGCCGTCAGGCACTGATAAAAAAGCGGGCAAAGGCGAGGTGCGCCTGGCAGGTCGTATACTTACTTTAAAGTAATGTAAAGCACAGTGCACCCCTGAAAGTTTTATGATTTGGCCTTTTAAGCCTCGCTATCGCAAACAAGTTGCCCGGATTGAAGTGACAGGTGCGATCGCTGGTGGGACTCGCAGGCATGTGCTAGAGGCCCTCAAAGAAATTGAAGAGAAGAAGTTTCCGGCCCTGCTACTGCGCATCGACAGCCCTGGGGGCACCGTGGGCGACTCTCAAGAAATTTACAGCGCCCTCAAGCAGCTGCAAGAGAAGGTCAAAATCGTCGCTAGCTTTGGCAATATTTCAGCGTCGGGCGGCGTCTACATTGGGGTGGGGGCTCACCATATTGTGGCCAACCCAGGTACGATTACCGGCTCTATCGGCGTCATTTTGCGCGGTAATAATATAGAGAAGCTGCTGGATCGCGTTGGCGTCTCTTTTAAGGTGATTAAATCGGGCCCTTACAAAGACATTTTGGCCTTTGATAGGCCACTGACACCTGCCGAAGAAACGATTTTGCAGGAGCTGATTGACACCAGCTACGGTCAGTTTGTGCGTACGGTGGCAGAGGGGCGTAATCTATCTGAGGAAAGTGTCAGAGCCTTCGCCGATGGCCGCGTCTTTACCGGTGAGCAGGCGCTGGCGTTGGGGGTAGTAGACCGGCTGGGCAGTGAAGAAGACGCCCGGCGCTGGGCAGCTGAGCTGGGCGGACTCGACCCAGATAAGGCTGAGTGCTACACCTTTGAAGAGAAAAAACCGCTGCTGACCCGGCTGCTGCCTGGCAATCGCTCAGCGCTGGCGATTTTGCCGGCTTATATGCCTGCTACGCTTGCTCGGTTAGATTTTGAAGTGGCGACCAGCGGCGTTCCGCTATGGCTGTATCAGCCTTCTGGGATGTCTGGCCGGTTAGATCGCTATTAGGAGGATGAGATCAATGCTTAAATGGGGGAGCGTTAGATAGCAAAGGAAGCAACCGCTGTGGACTGGCAGATACGAGCCATTCGAGGAGCAACTACCGTTCCAGAAAATTCGGTCGAGGCGATCGCCGCCGCCGTCACCGAACTGCTCGATGCGCTAGAGCAGAGCAATCAGCTAGACCCGACGCAAATTATCAGCGCTACGTTTTCGGCGACTCGCGATCTAGATGCGGTATTTCCGGCAGCGATCGCCCGCCCCCGCCCCCGCTGGGACGACGTACCCTTACTCGATGTTCAGCAAATGCACGTCAAAGGCAGTCTGCCCCGCTGCATTCGGCTAATGATCTACACCTATTTACCGGCTCGTCAGGGCAAAGTCAGCCATGCTTACCTGCGCGGTGCCCGCGACCTTCGCCCCGACCTTTGCCTGACCTCCGATTAACCGACGCAAACCTGCCTTCGCACTTTTGAGGGAGTTTCCTAGCCGATCAGGTCTCCCTTGAGAGGCTTTATCCGCGCCTGCTCTGGCTACTAACCTTTGAAAGGAAACGTATGCGAGGATCCAACTATGGTAAGCAGTTCACAAGCTTCCACTTCCCAGCCCAACATTCCCGACGACATCTCTCAAGAGCTCTCAGCCTTTGAGTCATTAGCAACTGACGAAAAGCTAGGTCTGCTGTGGGTGCTCTATGAGAATATGGGCGACTCGGTTACGCCAGCCGCACCTGGAGCAGCTGAAACTCAGTTTACGCAGAGACTTTACGACGATGTGAAAGCAATGCCAGCGCCTGAGCAGCTAGCTTTCATGCGAGATCTGGCAGAGAAAAAGCAGACTGAGCAGACCAAGACCTACGGCACCTTTGTTGAGAATAACAAGCTGGTATTTTGGTATCAGCTCTCTGAAGGCATGGCGGCTGGAGACATTATTCCCGTGCCTGATGACTACGAGCTGTCATCATCGGCCTCTAAAGTCTTCACCGATATCACGGCACTCGATTTTGAGCAACAAATTACGCTGCTGCGTCACGCCGTTTTAGACATGGGCGCTTAGGCCTATTAGAATTTGCTGAATATCAAAAAAAGTCCTGCCGGTTTACATGGCAGGACTTTTTTGTTCGCGCTACTAGCCAGTCGGCTTTTGGCTGTCTTTCTTAGGTTTGGGATGAAAGCGAATACCCAAGAATAGATCGTATAGAAAGTTAAGAAAGTCTTTAGTCTGCATCAGACCGAGGGACTGGGGCGAGCCTTTTTCATCGAGTAAAGGCTTCATCACCTCGTACGTACTTTTGTACTTATACCAGGGGATAGAAGGCCACAAATGGTGAATCAAATGATAGTTCTGCCCCATAATCAGTAGGTTGAGCAGCCGGCTTGGATAGACCCGAGCATTCTGCCAGCGATTGCGCGCTTTAAAGGGGCGGTGTGGCAGATAGTCGAAAAATAGGCCAAGCGCCAGTCCGACGACCAACGCCGGAGAAAACCAGTAGTTAAACAGGTAATCAATAAACCCGAAATGACAGGCAGCGTAGACAAATGCGCCCACCGTCAACCGGCTTAAAAACCACTCTAATAGCTCGTACTTTTTCCACAGCCGCCGCTGAAAAAAGTAAATCTCGTGATAGAAAAATCTGGCCGCAATCAGCCACAGCGGACCGCCGGTCGAAACAAAATGGTCGGGGTCATTTTCAGGATCGTTAACGTGGGCGTGATGCTGCAAGTGCACCCGCGTAAATACCGGAAAAGTAAACCCCAACATCAGCGCGCTACCGTGCCCCAGCGCTGCGTTGATAATCGGATTTCTGTGCGCTGACTTGTGAGAGGCGTCATGAATGACGGTGCCCACCAAGTGTAGCGCCAGCGTATTTAGTGCAAAACAGCACCAGCTTGGCCAATGCCAGGCAAAATATCCAACTGTCGAAAAAATTACTAGAGAAACAGCCCCGAAAAAAATCACCAGATCGAGGCTTACGCCGCCGTCTGCGTCTAGAAACCGCTTAGGGACTCTCCGAGTAACTGTCAGGGGCTCCACTGCCGCCGACACCATACATTCGCTCCTTCACACCACGTTTTCACGTATTTACGTTCTCCGGTAGTATACGCTACCTGAGATCAATAATAAAGTTTTGTGACATCAGCTTAGCCTGCCCACATATCAGAAAAGAGCAACCCTATAGGGAGTATTCCACATCTTGGAAGGTTGCCTAAACCTGCGCTAGCAGCGCTGATATACGGCTATTGAGTCAGCTGAAAACCAGTATTTTTACTTAAAGATTCACTATATATGCTATTCCCTTTCTATTGCGATCTAAATCTGCAATTATTTTCGGCCTGACCCGTGGGCGTGAAAAATCAGTAAGGCTGCTGGCTTTATTCGTAACCCTCTGCCATGAATCGGGCCTCGCAATGGTATCGTTTGAGCAGATATGAATTTTTGTATTCCTACTGAATAAGCGTATGCGACCGCGACCCGCCCTGCGCCGAACCAAAATCGTCGCAACTATCGGCCCTGCCACCCAAGATGCAGACACGCTCAGAGCCTTAATTGAAGCAGGCGCGACGACTCTGCGCCTCAACTTTTCGCACGGCGATCAAGAAACCCACCGCCAAAATATTCAGCTGATTCGGCAGATATCTTTTGAGCTACAGCAGCCTGTCGGCATTTTACAAGATTTGCAGGGGCCTAAAATTCGGTTGGGTAAGTTTGAAGAAGGCTCTATTCAGCTGGCTAAGGGAGACAGCTTTATCCTCACCAGCCGCCTCGTTGCAGGGACACAGACCGAAAGCTCTGTGACCTACGAGCCCCTGGTCGAGGAAGTACCGGTTGACGCCCTTATTTTGCTGGATGACGGCAAGGTAGAGATGAAAGTCGTCGGCAAAGACATGGAGCAGCGCAACCTGATATGTGAAGTTGTCGTAGGCGGTAAGCTCTCCAACAGCAAAGGCGTAAATTTTCCTGGCGTCTACCTATCGATTAAAGCCCTGACCGATAAAGACCGCAAGGATCTGATGTTTGGGCTCAATCAGAACGTAGATTGGGTGGCTTTGAGCTTTGTACGCAACCCGCAAGATGTTTTAGAGATCAAAGAGATCATTCAGAATTCGACCAGTCGCCGAGTGCCGGTGATTGTAAAAATTGAAAAGCACGAAGCGATTGAACAGATGGATGCCATCTTATCGCTGTCGGATGGGGTGATGGTAGCCAGGGGCGACCTGGGCGTAGAGCTGCCTGCCGAAGATGTACCTGTGTTGCAAAAGCGGCTAATTGCCACGGCTAATCGCCTGGGTATCCCGGTGATTACCGCGACTCAAATGCTGGACAGCATGGTTGATAGCCCAAGGCCTACCCGCGCTGAGGTTTCCGATGTAGCCAATGCTATTTTTGACGGCACCGATGCAGTGATGCTCTCAAATGAAACTGCTGTCGGCCAGTATCCGGTTGAGGCCGTAGCGACGATGGCGCGAATTGCGCTGCGCACCGAGAGAGAGCAGCTCAATCGGGTGGTAGAAGACATTGGCAAGAGCCACACTATTCCCAATGCCATCAGCCAGGCCGTCGGCCAGATTGCCGCTCAGCTGAGGGCATCGGCCATTATGACGATGACGCGCACTGGGGCAACTGCCCGCAACGTTTCTAAATTTCGCCCCAAGGCACCGATTCTGGCGGTGACGCCTTTGGTTGATGTCTCCCGGCAGCTACAGGTAGTGTGGGGGGTGAATCCTCTGCTAGTAGTTGATCTGCCGTCTACCGGACAGACCTTTCAGGCGGCGCTTAATGTCGCTCAAGAAGCTTCGCTTTTGCAAGATGGCGATCTGGTAGTGATGACTGCGGGCACCCACCAGGGGGTGGCTGGCTCGACCGATCTGATTAAGGTAGAGGTGGTTACAGCGGTGCTAGGGAAAGGCCGAGGGATTGGTGAGGGCTCAGTGAGCGGTCGCGCTCGCATCGCTCACGATACGGCTGCGGTTAAGGATTTTCATACGGGCGAAATTTTGGTGGTGCCCCGCACCAGTGCAGACTATATCGATGCCATTCGCCGGGCCGGTGGCATTATCACCGAAGACGACAGCCTCACCAGCCACGCGGCAGTACTGGGGCTGAGGTTGGGTATTCCGGTGATCGTCGGGGTGGAGAGAGCGACCGAGATTATCCGCAACGGTACGATGGTCACCCTGGATGTGAGTAAGGGGATGGTCTGTGCGGGCGCGTTTTATTCGCCTCAGTCAGAGATTGCCCTGGTTTAAGGCGGTTACGGTTGGTCCTAGCGAGTAGTGCTAGCGATGGTAGAAGGCAGGGGAGCCGCGATAGATGCGATCGCGCTGTCCTTGAGCCAGTCTCGTCGAGCCCTGGTAGCTGCCAGTCTGAGAAGACGGTTCCCGGTTGTTATTGTCGTAAGCATCCAAAGATTGGAACGGCGGGACAAAGGTATGGTGCTTCCGGTCGTAGGTGAGGACTGAGCCGTCTTCGATGTTGTAGATCCAGCCGTGAAGGGCGATTTCGTTTTTGTGGAGGTGCGATCGCACAGAGGGATACGTCCGCAAGTTATCGATCTGCGTCAGCACATTTTCAGCCACCAGGGTCGCCAGCTTTTCCTGCTTGCCCAGGTGGCCATAGTGCTCTTCAACCATTTCGCGGGTGCCCTCGGTATGCTTCAGCCAGTTGTAGACCAGGGGCATTTTGTGCTCTAGCTCGCCCACTTGCAGCAAGCCCTTCATCGCCCCACAGGTGGTATGCCCGCAGACAATAATATGCTGAACCTCTAGCGACTTGATGGCATACTCAATCGTGGCTCCTTCGCCGCCGTTGGTCGCCCCGTAGGGCGGAATGATATTGCCCGCATTGCGAATCACGAACAGATCGCCCAGGTCAGACTGGGTAATCAGCTCGGGCTGCACCCGCGAGTCGGAGCAGGTGATGAAAAGCACCCGAGGATGCTGCCCCTGAGCCAGCTCTTGCAGGAGTTCCTTATTTTTGGGAACGTAGCTGCTCTGAAATTCGCGCAGCCCTTTGATTAAATCTTTCATAGCGTTGGCCTTGATCTCGCGTTATTCAATTCTCCATGATTGAGGGGCTTCTAGTCTATGCCTCTCAAATTCTGAGCCGTTCTCTCTAGCCCTAGCTGAATGAGCCTGTCTACTAGCTCAGGGAAGTCAACACCGGAGGCTTTCCACATCATGGGGTACATGCTGGTAGCAGTAAATCCGGGCATGGTGTTGATTTCGTTGATCAAGATTTCGCCAGTCGATTCAATGTAGAAGAAGTCTACGCGGGAGAGGCCAGCGGCATCAACGGCTTGGAAGGCGCGGATGGCCATTGCCTGGATGCGATCGCGCACCTCCTCTGGCACTGGCGAGGGAATCAGCAGCTCCGCCCCACCCTCTGTGTACTTAGCCTCATAGTCATAAAAATCGCTTTCAAACCGAGTTTCACCCAGCACCGAAGCCTGGGGATGATCATTGCCGAGAATGGAGCATTCCACCTCGCGGGCGACTACCCCCGCTTCTACAATCACCCGCCGGTCATAGCTCGCTGCGCTATCGAGTGCTGCCTCTAGCGCTTTGCGATTGGTCGCCTTGGCAACGCCGACAGAAGAGCCCAGGTTGGCGGGTTTGATAAAGCAGGGGTAGCCAATATCGGCTTCCAGGTCATCGCATAGCCTGGGAAATACGCAGGGATCGGAATAAATCTGAGCGCGGGTTACCCCTCGGTACTTCACCTGAGGCAGCCCGGCCTGGGCAAAAGCACTCTTCATCGCTAGCTTGTCCATACCCAGCGCCGAACCCAGCACCCCAGACCCTACAAACGGCATCTGCAATAGCTTTAGCAGGCCCTGAATCGTACCGTCTTCCCCATGAGGGCCGTGGAGGACAGGAAACCAAATATCAATATCGGCCAGGCTAATATTGGCAGTGGCGGATTTTGCCAGATCGGGCAAGCGCGATTCTAACGCGCCTGCGTCTGGCAGTTCGCCAACCGCTGTCTCATCGCCCGCCAACGCTTTTCCAGAAGCGAGCACTTGCTGAGCCGTTTCACCGGTTATCCAGCCACCGTCTTTACGAATGTAGACGGGGATCGTTTCGTACTTATTCTGGTTGGCACCCGTGGCTAGCGCCTGGGCGATCGCCTGCCCCGACCGAATTGAAACCTCATGCTCTCCCGAACGCCCACCAAACAGCAGGCCCACCCGCATCGCCATCAGCGCTTAGTCCCTCTAAAAAGACATGTAAAAGACACAATTGTAAGAGAATGCTTTGCGATAGCCTATCACGGGCCAGATGCCAGAGCGCTGCTCAGCCCATATCCAGTCTCAAAGAACGCAAAAAAACGCAAAAAAAAACGCCTGAGATTCATCATCAAAATGTGAATCCAAGCGTTTGTATCAGGGTGCATCTACCACCTATTTCTTCTCAGAAAAGCGAACCTATCCGGGTAAATGTTGAGCAATTGCCTACTGCGAACGTGACTGCTCGCGGTTATGTATTACGCTACGAGAAACTGTTGTGTCGTTAACCCGCTATGGTGACGCTGTGAAGTATTTTTTTCTGTCCGATAGCTGGACCACCGGCAGAGTCTGGGAATTTGGGGGCCTGTGGAATGAGGCCGCCTGGCACCGCCTGGCCCATTTGCAGCAGCAGTCGCTCTGCATTCAAGAAAATGGCGAAACGCTATGGCTATATCAGGTAGAAGAAGCCGTCTTGATGGTAGAGGTGGTGCCCAAGGCAACGGCTCACCCGATCATTGGCCAGGTCGTACTGAAGCGACTGCTCAGCGCCGAACAGGTGATTGACCGCCTGTGCCAGGAAGACACTATCTTCCATGCTGCCAGCAATAGCGCTCCCTCACCCTCAGAAGGGCTAGCGACAGAAAAAGCGGAGACCGCCGTCTGAGGCGATCGCCGGCGCTACATCGTCTCCAGCGCTAAATATCTCCAGTATTGCTCACCGCCCGCCTCAACGCTGCTAGCGCCCGGTTATAGCCCAAAATAGCCGTCACGCTGTTGCCCTGAGCTTCGGTCAGGTCGCTCTGAGCGGTGAGCACATCCAGCTGAGTCCCCACCCCGGCCTGCAATCGCAAATTCGCCAGGTTGAGCGCTTCCTGTGCTTGAGAAACGGCGATCTGCGAAGTAGCAATATTTTCCTGGTTAGCCTGCAAATCAAAATAGGCCTGCTCCACATCAAAGCGGACCTGATCGAGGTTTTCGCTGAACTGCTCTTCGGCAATTTCTCCATCAAACTGCTGCTGACGGGCACTCGCGCTAGCAGCCCCCCCGTCAAACAAGGTCATGTTAAACCGAGCGCCAAACGAGTAATTGTCTTGAAAGCCGTCGTTATCGTCTAGCGAGTTCTGCACGTTGTAATTGGCAAACAAGCTCACCTGAGGCCGAACGGCAGCCAGGGCAATCCGACGCTGCTGCTCACTGATATCTGCCTGGATAAGCTGCTGCTCTAGCTCAGCGCGGTTTTGAAAAGCCAGCACAATGCTTTCTTCTAGCGTCAGCGGCCAGCTGTCGCCGACTGCGACAGGCGTGGTCTCTAAGCTGGCGGTCGGCGGCAGGTTTAGCAGCCGGGCAATATCCCGGCGGGAAGTCTGCTGCTGGCTTCGCGACTGAATCAGCGACTGCCGGGCATTGGCAAACTGCACCTCGGCCCGCAGGACATCGAAACGGGTACCCACCCCCACTTCTTGCCGCAGCCGCGAATCTCGCAGGTTGCGCTCCGCTTCATCTACAAATGACTGATTGATCCGAATTTGCTCGCCAGCATCTTGCAGTGCGTAATAGGCGTTAGCTGTATTTAACCGGATCTGCTCTTGCTGAGCCTCTACAGCCAGCGCACTCTGCTGCTGCTGCAACTCTGCGGCCCGAATAGAAGCAGCGCGACCGCCGCCAGCAAACACGTCATAGCTGATATCGACAGAGCCACTTACAGTCGTATCTATACCGCTGTCTTGCCCTACCTGACCTAGTCCTGGAATATCTCCCAAGCCTGAGAAACTGGATGTACCGCCGCTCTCTCGGCTAGTGATATCTGCCCCGGTAGAGACGGTTGGCAGCAGCGCGGCGCGAGCTTCATCAATGGCGGATTGGGACTGCTCTAGCGTCAGCAGCGCTCGCTGTAGGGCTTGATTGTTGAGATAGGCTAAATCAGTGGCCTGCTCTAGGGTCAGCACCGGGCTTCTGTCTATCTCTACTTCCTCAGGCGTAGTGGGGAAGCTTAAGGGGTTGGGATCGGCGATCAGACTGTCGGGTAGCCCTTCGATTTCGGGTTCAGCTGTAGGGACTGCCTCTAGCTGGGTAGGGAGTGGCTCGGATGGAGCAGCCTCTTCAGGGGCGTTCTCTTCAGGAGCAGTCTCTTCGGACGGTGCGGCTGGTGTAGGCCCGTTTTCTTCGAGGGTGGGCAGGTTTTCTTCAGGACTTGCTGCCGGGTTTTGTGCCTGCTGCTGATCCTGGGGCGCTTCTATTAAGCGCCTGAAATCCTCCAGATCCATTTTCGGCGAGGCTGGTTGGGAGAGCGCGGGCAGCGGTGCGGCTGGGTCGGCAACGGGCGATCGCTGCTGAGCAATCTGAGCAACCTGAGAGAACTGAGGCGATCGCCCGTCAGTCACCTGGGGTTCAACTGAGCTGAGCGCGGCATCTGGTGAAATGCGCTCAACCGCTAGCGCGTCAGCCGGCAGGTAGGCAGTCTGTTTAGCTAGCGGCTGCTTGGCTAACGGTAAGCTGTCTTTGGTTTCTAACCCTTGAGAATCTTGGGGGGAAGCGATCGCAGTTTGCGGCAGCAGAGACACCGAACCGCTCATCACTAGCAGTAGAAAAGCAGCAGACTTGAGATATTGCATAGTGCTGATGGCTTCAATGGACTTTAATTCAATGACTGTAATTCAATGACTTTGACATAAAACGGCACGGCCAAAACTCGCATTCCAAAGGCGACCCCCTTGTCTGTTTAGAGCAGTGGCTGGCCATCTAGCGGCGGATAAACTATTAATCCACTGGCGAGCAGTAGAGACCCGGATAGGCTTAGAAAGCAGAAAACCACTTCAAAACTGGTCCGATTGGGTCTCAGCTGTGGGGGAAAGTGCCTCAAACCGTGGCGAGCTGCACAATGCTACCAGTTCGGGCAATCCCTCCACAGGCAATACTAGACAGTTTAGTTCATTTTCGAGCTGCGCAACCGACATATCATCTAAAAAGTAAGTTTCATCCGGACGTTTACTATCGCTTTGCTTGAGCATCAGAGACGGCAGCAAAACACCGTCTCCCAGGTCTTTGCCGGCGAGCTGAGCGACAATATCTTGCCCGGTGAGTAGCCCGGTCACAGTGATTTCTTGGCCCCAATAATGACTGTTAATCGGGGCCATCTGGACGGTGAGACCGGACACCTGGTTTAGCCGTTCTACCAGCGGGGCAAAGGCTTGCTCTACTGCGTTGCCGACGACCCAGGTAAAGCTGCGCGGCGGGTGTACCTGGTCTGGCAGGTCGCGGGCGATCGCCTCAAACTCTTTAAGAAATAGCCGAATCGAGCCGACCCCATTGCCAATCTGCGGGTAAGACTCGTAGTGACTTTCTGGCGGCAGCGGCTGGCGGCCAATCAGAAACCATTCATCTGCAAGCCAGGCAAAGGTAGTCCCCAGCTCAGTGCGAAATTCGGCCTGAAGTGCCTGCACCTGAGCAATCACCGCTTGGGCCGTAGCCGTCGTCACCGGCACCAGCTGATCTTGCTTCGGGCGAAAGCGGGTCAGGCCCACGGGCACGACCGCCGCTGAAGCCACCGCTGGCAGATCGCCCTGATGAAAGGCCGCCAGGTCGCGCAGCGTGCGCTCTAGATGCGGACCGTCGTTAATGCCAGGGCACACCACCACCTGAGCGTGAATTTGCAGCCGCTGCTGCTGAAACCAGGCCAGCTGGTCTAAAATTTGGGCGGCTCGGTCGTTTTTAAGCAGGCGCGATCGCACCTCTCCTTCAGTCGCATGAACTGACACATATAAAGGAGACAGCCGCATCTGAGCAATCCGATCCCACTCGGCTGGCGAAAGATTGGTCAGCGTCAGGTAGCTGCCGTACAAAAAGCTCAGGCGATAGTCGTCATCTTTGAGGTAGAGCGTCTCTCGCTTACCCGGCGGCTGCTGGTCAATAAAGCAAAACGGACAGCGGTTGACACACTGCATCAACCCATCAAACAGCGCCGTCTCAAACTCCAGACCGAGCTCCTCGTCGTAGTCTTTCTCGATCTCTACCTGATGCACCACGCCTTTGGCATCTAGCACTTCCAGCTCAAGCAAATCGTCAGCACATAGAAATCGGTAGTCAATCAGGTCGCGCGGGCGCTGTTGATTGATAGCCACTAGCTGATCGCCCGCTTCAAAGCCAATTTCCTCAGCGATAGAGCCAGGCATGACGCGAGTAATTTTAGCCGGTGAAATTGAGGCGGTTTTCATAAACAAGCAGTCGGGAAGATGCGCAGGCGGTGTATCTAAATATTTTCTAGTCTTTGCGTGGCGATCGCAATCAAGATTACCACCCCAAAAGCCAGTCGATACCAGACAAACACCCAGGTGCTGTGCTTTTTAAGAAATTCTATGAGCCAGGTGATCGCCAAATAAGATGATACTACCGCTGCCAGCAGTCCGCCCAGCAAAGGCACCAGCTCAACCCGACTATCAGAACCGACCACATCGCTGATAGAAACCAGCCCCGACAGCAAAATGGCAGGCATACCCAGCAAAAAAGAAAACCGCGCCGCTGTCTCTCGCTTAAGGCCCAAAAACAGCCCGGCAGTCAGGGTTGAACCCGAGCGCGACACACCTGGCACAAGCGCCAGCGTCTGCGCCAGGCCAACATTTATACCATCGCTCAGCCCGAGCCTGGAAAAGTCTCGCTTCCGGCTGCCAATCACTTCCGCAATGCCCAGCAAAATCGCCATCACAATAGAGGTGATGGCGATCGCCGCCGTAGAGCGCACTACAGAAGTGTCATAGCCCGGCACAAACAGCTTAATAAACAGTCCGATGGCGATAATCGGCACAGTGCCCAAAACGATCCCCAGTCCCAACCGAAAATCGGGCGCGTCAAAGTCACGCCTGAGCGCTGAGTGTATGGCCTTAAGCGTCACCGTAAACAAATCATCCCAAAAATACCAAAGAATCGCCCCGACGCTACCCAGCTGAATCACCGCTGTAAACGACACGCCCGGATCACCCCAGCCCAGCATCACCGGCACCACCTTCACATGCGCCGTACTGCTGATGGGTAAAAATTCCGTCAGCCCCTGTACAATACCAATCACGACCGCCCGCCATAGGGTGATGGGCTGCGCGACCGAGTCAACTATCTGCATGATCACCAGATCTACCATGAGCACCTCCCGCCCCGTTCAATCATCTTCAAGAGCTTCAAACCACCCGACCGATATTCTGGCAAATTTCTGACAATTTTCTATCCCCAAATCAAATCAAAGAGCTATAGCAGTTTAAAATAGGTCAACCCCGTCTGACGATTTCACCGTTCATCGGTCACTGTCAAGGATGCTTTCTTAATAAAAACATGCTATGTTAAGAACTGTTAAGCTACTTCATAAAAATATTGCTAGCTCTCGATCCAACCCCGCCCTCAACCAAGGATGTTGAGACTTTGCAGACTCCTGCTCAAGAGTCGTCAGTAGCTGTAGGTAATAGCTCTCCGACCAGTCCTTCGGCACAGACTGCCGTCCACTTTACTGACCTGCTCGCCCAAAAATCTCAGACTCAGCGCATCAAGGCATTCGCAGCATCAGCCTTTTTAGTCGCGGTTCCGGTTTTCATTCAAGCGCCCCTGGTCAGAATCCTGCCAGAATTAAGCCTAGCCGTCACAGCGCTCTGGCTGCTCTTGGGCTGGAACTGGTTGAGAAAGCCCCATCTGCATCTTTGGGGTGACCTGATTGTGGGCTTTAGCTGGACCTGGCTGGCGGGCGCTATCTACTGGGGATGGTTTCGCTGGAACCCGTATATCCACTTGCCGATAGAAGCAATTGGCCTGCCAATTGTACTGATTTTAATGCGCTACAGCAAAGCTAAAATCGGCAACTATTTCTATTTGGGCTCTCTGTTTGGTACGGCCATCACCGATCTCTACTTTTACTGTGTGGGGCTGATCCCCTATTGGCGGCAGCTGATGATTAGCCCACCGGCAGAAGCCGGTCAGATTTTGCACAGCGCCTTGCTGCAAATGGAGACCTACCAGGGCGTTGGCTGGGCAATAGTTTTGCTGGCGCTGCTGGTAATGCTAGGGACGATTCCACTGCGATCGCTCAGCGTCAGCTGGTGGGCTTTCAGCGGGGCGGTGCTGAGCACGATTTTGGTAGACAGCCTGTTTTTTGTCGCCGCTATTTTTGCGTGAGCAAAGAACTCCCGAGCAAGACTGCTCAGCATCAGCATATTGCCGGAAGCCGTGACGAGAAAGCTTGACAGCGCTCAGTAAAATTGCGTTGGTGCCAGTACAGCAGTCGCGGGTAGGCTGTTGTTATCCCCTTTAAGGTCAGCTTTAATCCAACTTTTAATAGCTCAGAGCAGACTTTGTGCAGCTTGTCATCTTTTAGAGGCTGCGGTCGGCTAAGTCTTTGCTGACCACCGGTCTGAATCTAAAGAAAGCTTTAAAGAGGGCCAACTTTTAAGCATTTTTGATCAGCCAGGCTAACGTGACAGAGCGTCTCTAAACAACCCCTTAAAAAAGTCATCAATGGTAGCTGTGGCAACTTCTGAGACCACTTCACAACTCGGCCCCTACCTGATGCTCAAAACGGAGGCTAGCCCGCAGTACTGGCAGCTGATGGGCAGCAACTGTTGGACAGTCGGTCGCAGTGACGACAATAACTTTGTGCTGAGCGATCGCTGGATCTCCAGAAACCACGCCATGCTTCAGCACATGGATACAGGAGAGTTTTACCTGATCGATTTGGGCAGCCGCAACGGTTCTTTTATCAATGGTCGCCGGGTGAGTGTGCCTGTCACGCTCCGCCACGGGGATGCTATTACCTTTGGCCAAACCGAGCTTAAATTTTACTGT
>JBBSNR010000015.1:0-19110 GCA_038260635.1 Phormidesmidales cyanobacterium | reverse complement strand
TTGCCGCTGATTTATTGGCCTTGCGGCGTGGCGCGACGTGACTCTAGCCACCAGGTAATGGTCACCCAGGCAATCACGCTAATTAGAGCAAGGCCAGTGAATTCTGCTGCCCACTTAACCAGCACGGCCAGCGGAACTAGCCGCCCTAAAAAGTAGGTGAGGCTCACCATAACCGACGCCCATGTAGCCGCGCCGATCGCATTGCAAAGTAGAAATTTGGGATAGGGCATACGGGTGATACCGGCCAGTGGCCCCGCAAAAACTCGCAGCAGAGCGACAAATCTGCCGAATAGAACGGCTTTGCCTGCGTTTTTACTGAAGCGATCGCGCACGGTCACCAGTCTTTCTTCTGAGACTCGCAGCAGCTTGCCGATTCGCAACAGCAGCGGCCAGCCGCCGTAGTAGCCCAGCAGATAGCCGCCACTGTCGCCGATAATCGCCCCGACAGTCGCAGCGGCCAGCACATACCACACGTCTAATTCATCGCTGCCTGCCAAAAATCCGCCCACCAGGGTGACCGTCTCTCCGGGAATGGGAATGCCCATATTTTCTAGCAAGATGCCGCAGAATATAGCCCAATATCCATATTCGCGAGCGACGTCCTGCATCATCTCCAGAGATATCAATTCATCCATGCAAAGTGCTCTGCGCCTAAAAGCGGTTAGCTTTCTATATATAGCATTGGTCACTTTGCTTTAATACACCTTATCGGCTATGAGCCTTCTGGTACAACGGGCAAAGTGACTCACAAAGTGCGAATGCATCCGCACTTTGCTATCCTTACCAATCTTGGCGCGTTATTCCGTAAAGTGTCAATTCGATATCTACGGATAACCTATTTTTTGGATGAACCTGAAATAAGCGCCTACTCTGGCGCAGCGGCTTTAGCAAAGCTGGCCATAGAGTTAGTCCCTAGCATCTCACTGGGGAAAGTCGGCAGATCGAGGTGCAGACTACCCTGACGGCTGCGCACGGCCAGGCGGTAGCTAGTGCTTTGCAACTCGGCATGAAGCTGACGGTTTTCCTGCTGAATTTTGGCAACCCGATCTTTGACAGCAGACATCCGCTCTGCAAACTTTTCTTTATAAATTCTCGGCATCTCCTGCACCACCTGCTCCAGCATTCGGGTGCGGTCGGTCAGTTCTTGCGTGGTTTGGCGCAGCTGGCTGGCTTCTTCATCTCGATTTTCAATTTGCGCCTGATAGAAAGTCACCTGCTCCTCTAGCTTATGCAGCTGGTCGCGCAGCGATCGCACTTCCTGCTGATGCTGCTCAGAGACTTCGGGAGCAGGCATGAAGTCTTTATTGCCTTTGACCAGTCGAAAGAGTTCTTGAGAAAGCTGCTGCACAAGCTGGTCGCGCATGGACAGCTCTTCTTTTAGCCGGGCGATTTCTGACTGAGTGCTCGAACCGTTACTGCTCACTAGCTGACTCACTGGCGATGCCTCTGTGTTGTCAAATGGTTTAGATCAAATGGGTTTAAATCGAATGGTCTAGCGTGACTGATTTAGAGTCGTGCTGGAATATATATCACTTCTAGAACGGCGAGGAAAACGTGATCAAGACTGAGGTGGTCATGTAATAAAAGATACGTCTGAAGCCCTAAGTATTAAAAAGCAGACATCGCCCTGAGGCAATGTCTGCTGTGTGCGGCTCGCATCTCATATATTTTGCGGCCTTACATCTTAGGGTGGAGCTTACGAACCCAGGGGAGCAGCCGAGGCGATTTCTTCGGGTTCGCTGCTGTCTTCAGCGGGCTCTTCAAAGAGAATAGTAAGGTAGCGAATCACGTCTTCGCTTAGGCGCATGGCTCGCTCCATCGGGGCAATGGCCGTTCCAGGGGCCTGGTAGTTCATCTGAATGTAGATGCCTTCTCGGTAGCGGTTGATTTCGTAGGCGAGGCGACGTTTGCCCCGGTGCTGAGTTTCTAGCATCTCAGCACCCTGTTCTTTGAGGAGGTCTTGATAGCGACTGATGGCTTGATCGGCGGCTTCGTCACCTAGATCAGGCCGCAAAATGTACATAGTTTCGTAAAGTGTATCCATAGTTCTCGTGAGATCCTTGTGGTCATGGTGGCCTTTATCGCGGGCTAGTTTTGCCGGTTTAAGCGCTGTTTAGCGCATTGTTTGGGCTTAGCGTAGCGCGGATAAAAGCAAGGGCTTACAATCATACCAAGAACTGAGCCTGCTTGTGCGGGCCGAGATCCGTCCACCGAAAAGATCACCCCAAACCTATGACGCAGCGCTATGTCCGAATTCGATCAGCATCAGGGCAGCTTCACTATGGGTTACTCCAGGCGGACCGCCGGGTTCGGGTGCTAGATGCGCCGCCGTGGCGTAACGGCCAGGCAACTTCTACTCAGCTTGCGACAGAAGAATACACGCTGCTTGCTCCCTGTGCTCCTTCTAAAGTGATTGCCGTAGGCCGTAACTATGCCAAACACGCTGCCGAGCTGGGCAATGACTTACCGGAAAGGCCGCTGCTGTTTATGAAGCCGCCTACGGCAGTCACCGCTGCTGACATGCCTATTTTTTATCCGCCTCAGTCTCAGCGGGTGGACTACGAGGGCGAGCTAGCGATTGTGATTGGAGATCGCTGCACCAACTGCGAACCCGCTGAAGCCCGCAGCAAAATTTGGGGCTACACCATCGCCAACGACGTCACCGCCCGCGACTTGCAGCGGCAAGACGGTCAGTGGACGCGGGCCAAAGGGTTTGACTCATTTTGTCCGTTAGGCCCCTGGATTGTCAGAGAAATTCCAGCGGGGGCTCACCTGAAAACGTTTATTAATAGCGCGACCCAACCAGCTCAGTCGGGCTCTATTGCCGACATGATCTTTTCGCCAGACTATTTGGTGGCCTATATCAGCCAGGCGATTACGCTGCTGCCGGGAGACGTGGTGCTCACTGGCACGCCTGAAGGGGTCGGGCCGGTGGGGGTGGGCGATCGCATTCGTATCGAAATCGAAGGCATCGGCTGCCTGGAAAACACAGTGCACGCCAAAATCACAAAAGCGCCAGCATCAAAGGAGCTAGCGCTTCAGTCAGAAATCTAGCGAGTGTGCTGCTAATCGCTCATCAGTAGGGCATCTGCATATTGACCGCATCTGAAATCGTCGGAATCTCTGCATAGCGGCCCAAGACTGACTGAGCCACAGAGTAGATGACAATCGCCATACCGCCCAAAAACAGAACGTTCAGCAGGGTTTCGCCGACTAGCCCGCTAGTCAGCTCCAGCACGTCCAGGATCAAGCTGACGATAGAAATCATGAAGCTGACCAAAATTGCCTGGAGCACATTGAAGCGGATAAATCGGCTGATATTTGTGTTTCTAATCACGAAGACAAACAGCAAAATGAAAATTACCAGTCCAAAAATGCTGTTTTCAAGCGCAATCAAGGGCTGCAAAGGAGCAAGTATCAGCGAGATGACCTGGAGCACAGCGGGTGCTTGTGCCTGCAAAAAAGTAAAAAAGTAGCTGCCCGCCGCGAGCGCAGAAGCTAACGGCATCACATAGGATAAGGCTGCAAAAGCTCTATCTAGGGCGGTTGCAGATCCATTCATAGCGGACTCCTACAGTTCAGGGATAAACAATTCAGGCGCAAAGAGCCTTTGCCCTAGCATAGCGTATCTGCCCCATCTGTCAGCGTTTGCAGAGCTATCAGCGCTTTTCAGCTGTTTGCCTATCGATCTGACAGCTCTGCAATCCGAAAGCCCATCGTACATTCGTATTGGGCTGGGCCTTGGTGCAGCGGCTGGTCAATCGGGCGACCGCAGCGCAGCCGCCCCTGCTGCCAGCGAGGCAGGCCGCTTTGGTTCGCCATCGGACAACCCTGACAGACAGCAGCGGGAGGTAAGAGATGATTTTCCATAAGAATGACTAGCATAGGTACTGCTCCCTCCCGGTAAAGCCGCTAGCGGCGTAGTGAAGTGCTCCTATATTAGGCCACTCACCGGCAGAATCTGTATGGGGTTTTACACAGCTTCAGCACAGTTTGAAGTTCTTTGCACAATAGCTCTTTGCACAATAGCTCTTTGCATAATAGTTCTTTGCATAATAGTTCTTTGCACAGTGCCTCGAAGAAGCGTACTGCGCCATAAGAGTGTTTGTTCTCAACTACAGACACTCAATCACAAATTCTCAATCACAAACGATTGCCTTTACCGGCAGCCAGAGCCATTAGGGAGGCGCAGCTCAAAAAAGTACCCTTGTCCGGGCTTCGACTACGCTCAGCCCTCCGTTTCCGTCTTGTGAGCCAAGTCCTTTTTTTTCACGCGAGTCCCTTAGCAGCCAGAGCCGTTAATAGAGCGTTAGAAACAATCGCTTTGCTGCTCGTGTGAAGGCGACATAGTAAAGCTGATTGCGCTCGGTGACTTTGCGGTTCAGCATCAGGTTGGGCACATCTACGAAGACATCTTGAAAGGTAGATCCCTGGCTTTTGTGCACGGTCAGGCTGTAGGCGTAGCTGACTTCGTGAAAGAGCTGTTTGTAATCCCAGAAAGACATCCACTGTTTTTTTTCTGCGTGGTCTGAGAGAAGACCTTTAAGACGCTGTTGTTCATCTTCGTGGAGGACTCTGAGTTTGCGTTCCTGATGTTCTTCTGTCTCTATCTCTAGCTCCCATACGAGCCAGCCTTCAAAGCGTGTCAGGTAGGCTTCTAAAACAGTACACTCTTCAGAAGTTTGCAGCAAAATGCCGTCTCTGCCAAGGCAGACATTGTTAGCAACGAGTCTTTCACCGGCGACAAATCGGGCGGCTTTGTCGCCGTAGATGGCGGCGCGAATTTTGTTGTTGAGATAGTTGACTCGTTTGTTGGTGTAGGCCAGGACGCGCACCTGATCGGGATCTTTTTCGTAGGCAGGGCTGGTGAAAGCCCGCAGCATGAGCTTTTCCCAGTGCGATAGAGGAAGGGTGAAAATGCCTTCGGTATTGGTGGCGTTGCGATCGCTCTCTGGCCTCGGCATCATCGGCCTATCCAAATGCGTTCGCACCTCTTCGGCGAGCAGGCCGATCACGCCGCCATAGCGAATCACTTCAGTCAGGTCACAGCGGTGGATAATCTTTTCAAAGCAGGGCGCTTTTTCCTCGCCGACTGGCGGCAGCTGGGCCGAATCGCCAACGAACAAAAGCTTAGTGCCCTGCGTCAGTTGGGAGACCGAATTGATCAGCAAATCCCACATTTCCTGATTGATCATGGAGCATTCGTCCACGACGACCAGATCGTACTCAGTGGTCAAATTTTTACGATCTCGATCCGGTTCAAACTTCTGGCCGCCGGTCTCTTTATCAATCACAGGCCGGAGACCGAGCAGCTTGCAGCAGGTCATGCAGTCAACCTCGCAGCCCCAGCGATAGGCCATTGCCTGCAATACTTTAGTGGCTTTGTTGCTGAGCGCCGTCAGCGCGATGGGTCTACTGTCGCGCTGCTGCTGTAGTCGGGCAATCAGCGCTTGCAGCAGCGTGGTTTTGCCAGTGCCCGCGTAGCCTGTGAGCAAATAGATTTTTTCGTCGCTGCGCACAAAGGCTTCTAAAGCTTGCAGCGCGTCCCACTGCTGCTGGCTAAGGTCAATGCCGGGCAAAACCTGAGGAATGCCCGTTGGAGAAGCGGCGGCGGTAGGCGGTGAGGGCTGAGGCATGAACTGGCGGTTGACCTTTGGCTTATTGTAGCCGCGTTATTATGCCCGCAGGCTTTCAGGAGCCTTTAATATTATTCAGTTGGGAACCGGTTAACTTAAGAGAAGCTTTAGCCGTTATACAGCCGTTGTGTAGACATTAGAAGCAAACGAAACAAACCATTAGAATTTTTATGACTTACGTTCCTTTAGCCGCCCGCATTTTTCTGGCGTTGATTTTTTTGAACTCGGGAATAGGACAGCTGAGGGGGTTTTCAGAGTTTGTCCCCATGATCGCAAGTAAAGGTCTGCCGCTGCCACAGGTATTAGCAGCCGGTACCGTTGCATTCCTATTGCTGGGATCGGTATCGCTGATTTTAGGCTACAAGGCCAAAATTGGCGCTTTGCTCATTATTCTCTTTCTGGTGCCAGCAACCTTGGCTTTTCACCCGATTGCAACAGACCTGTCAGGTTTTTTGAAAAATCTGGCGTTAATTGGCGGGCTGATGATGGTGATTGCCTATGGCCCCGGTCTGATTAGCATAGACGCTAGCAGACACTGAGTGGCCTGAACGGTAGAAAAGGGTGAAATCGGCGCTTAAGGGAATGGCTCGGAGGAAAGGCCAGAGGAATGGATAGAGCTACGAGCGAGCTGTGTATGTGCGGTAGCCAGCGGCGGTATGCCAATTGCTGTGGCCCTTATCTGGCGGACGAAGCTATAGCTCCGACGGCTGAGGCTTTGATGAGATCGCGCTACAGTGCCTTTCACCAGGGCAATATTGACTACCTGATCGCCACTCACCGCCCCACCAGCCGCAAACCCGATGACCGAACCGACTTAATTAAGAGCGTCAAAAACACTCACTGGGTCAACCTGCTGATTGTCAGCACTCAAAAGGGCCAGGCGAAAGATCAAACCGGGACTGTAGAATTTGTTGCCGCCTACCGGCCTGCGCTCTGGCTGGCGAGTGCCGCTCCGCTTGAGAGCCTGTCGCAGCTACATGAGAGATCTCGGTTTGTGCAGACAGATCGCCAGTGGTTCTATGTCGGCGGCAATATTTTGATGCCCTATCAGCCTAAGCGTAGCGAGCCCTGCTGGTGTGGCAGCGGCAAAAAGTTTAAGCAGTGTCACGGCTGAACAGTGGGCCAGTTAGCAGTGGGCCAGTTAGCAGCGGGTCAGCTGAGCAGCGGACTAAATGAATCGCCGTGCGCTCTTGACCTAGATGCCCATGCCGCTCAGCGTTGTCAGCAGGCGGCTCAGCGTGTCAGTGACTTTGGGATGATCGCTTTCAAACTGTTCAATGAGCGCCGGTAGGCTTTGCACCGTTGTTTCTCGGCGTTCTGAGCTGTCGGGATTTTGCAGCTGATCTTCCAGGTCGGCGATGAGCGAGAGCAGTCTGTCTTTCACCGTTGTATCAAGCGTGTTGAGCCGGTCGATTTCGGCATGCAGCGCTTCTATAGACTGGTTGATTTCTTTGTTATTCATGGCGATCTGTGCTGTGAGATAGGCTGTAGTAGGGTCGTTTCTATTGTAGAGCCCGCTGTAGCGACACAGGAGCCGCCCAGGAGATCGCCCACTCACAGGCCAAAGCCTCTGGCTGTCGGCAGATGGATATCGAACGCGCGTCGTAGTATATACTGCTGAATCTGGTGTCGGTCAAGGCTCCGACCTGTCAATGCTCGACCTGTCAATGAAAGGCAGTTTGTAGATTAGATTTCAGACTGCCAAAGCTCCAGTGCAAAAGGGTAGGAGTGATTGCGCTCTTTTGACAAATGAAAACTGGTCAAATTCAATACAAAACCATGCGCAGGGCTATTGCTAGGCTATGGCTAGTGGCGTGTTTAAAATTGAGTCGAGTCTAGATCGTTGATTGGCAATAACCAGGTAGTGTTTGTTCTACTTCTCCCCAATGTCCTTAATAAATCCCTGGGATGGTTCTATGCTGGAACTAAGATCTCGCTTGGCTCAAAAGTCTATGGTAACTTCCACCCGCTACCCGGTGATGATCATTGGTGGGGCAGAAGACAAGACGGATGAGTGCGATATCTTGAGGGCTTTTTTTGAGAGCGCTGGTGGGGAGGGCGCTGCTATTGGCATTATTCCTTCTGCCTCCAGGGAGCCGAGTGTCGTCGGCGATCGCTACTACCAAATCTTTCAGCGGATGGGCGCTCAGCAGGTTCAGATATTGGACATTCGCCAGCGCGACGAGTGTGATGAGGCCCGGTGGTTAGATATTTTGGGCGTTTGCACGGGCGTATTTGTGACGGGGGGCGATCAGCTGCGGCTGCGCGATTTGATTGTGGGCACTCGTCTGATTGAGACTATTAAGCAGAAAGTTAAGGGCGGCGATTTGGCGCTAGCCGGTACCAGTGCTGGCGCTGCCATTATGGGCGAAAAGATGATCGCTGGCGGCAGCAGCGGCGAATCGCCCAACCAGGCTTTGGTCGATTTGACCGAGGGCTTAGGCATTGTGCCCGAAATGCTGATCGATCAGCATTTTCACAACCGCAATCGCATGGCCCGGCTGCTGAGTGCGATCGCCGCTCACCCAGACAAGCTCGGCATTGGCATTGATGAAGACACCTGCATCGCGATGATCGGCGACGGCACCTTTCAAGTATTGGGTAAAGGCACTGTTACCATTGTCGATCCCGGTAGCTTGGTGCAAACCAACTACGCCGAAACCGACGAAGCCGCTCCCCTGAGTCTTCACAACTTGAGAGTTCACATCCTGAACCAGGGCGATCGCTATGACTATAAAAACCGAGCCATCCTCTAGTATTCGTCCTCTGGCACCAGTGGATATCCCAGTGGACATCGCCAGTCACTCCAGAGAGCAAAGCAGTTCCCTCAAGCCGTTTTATTCAGTCATTCTATCCAGTCAAAGGTTGTATCTAGGTTATTGGCAACAGGCTAACGGCCTCCTAAACTTATGAAAATCCTCAAAACCCAAACGCTCCGTGGCCCCAACTACTGGAGTATTCGCTACACCAAACTAATTGTCGTCCGACTGGATCTAGAGGATTTAGCCGAGCGACCTTCGGACACAATTTCAGGATTTTACGACGGCCTGGTAACGGCAATGCCCAGCTTGATTGAGCACTTTTGCTCGCCGGGGTACCGGGGCGGCTTTTTGAGCCGGTTGCAGGAGGGCACTATGATGGGGCACATCATTGAGCACATAGCGCTGGAGCTACAAACCCTGGCGGGTATGGATGTTGGCTTTGGCCGCACCCGAGAAACAGCCACTCCTGGCGTCTATCAGGTTGTCTTCCAATACGAAAATGAGGAAGCCGGACGCTACGCTGCTCGGGCCGCGCTGCGCCTGTGTGAAAGCATTATCGAAACCGGCAGCTACGCTAACAGCGAACTCCAAAAAGACCTAGAAGATCTCAGGGAGCTGCGGGTAGCCGCCTCTTTAGGGCCCACCACAGAAGCGCTGGTACGCGAGGCTGAAGCGCGGAATATTCCCTGGTTTGAGCTAGATGTGCGCAATCTGTTGCAGTTTGGCTACGGCCTGCACCAGAAGCGGGCTCAGGCGTCGCTCACGGCCTACAGCAATATTTTGGGCGTTGAGCTGGCCTGCGATAAAGAGAGCACCAAGCAAATATTGGCGGGAGCTGGCATTCCTGTCCCTAAAGGCAACGTGGTTTACTCCCTGCGCGAGCTAGAAGATTCTCTCGATTGGCTCGGGGGCTACCCGATTGTGATCAAGCCGCTAGACGGCAACCACGGGCGGGGCATCACCCTGGATATTCAGACCTGGCAAGAGGCTGCGATCGCCTATGACAAAGCGAGAGAAGTCTCAGATGGGGTGATTGTAGAGCACTACTACAAGGGGCGAGACCACCGTATTTTAGTGGTCAATCACAAGCTGGTAGCCGTGGCAGAGCGGGTGCCCGCCCACGTCGTAGGCAATGGTCAAGACCCGATTGAAACGCTGATTGAGCAGACTAACCGCGATCCCCGGCGAGGCCAGGGCCATGACAACATCCTCACTCAGATTCAGCTAGACCGCAGAACCGATCAGCTGCTCAGCAACCAGGGCTACACGCTCGACACTGTTCTAGCAACTGGTGATGTCTGTTATTTGAGAGAGACGGCCAATCTCAGCACTGGTGGCATTGCAATTGACCGCACGGATGAAATTCATCCAGATACGGTCTGGATGGCTGAGCGGGCCTCTCGTTTGATCGATCTCGATGTGGTGGGAATAGATGTCGTCACCACTGATATTTCTCAGCCCTTGCAGGCGGTAGACGGGGTGATTGTCGAAGTCAATGCGGCCCCTGGTCTGCGAATGCATGTAGCGCCTAGTGAAGGCGTCGCCCGCAATGTCGCTGGCCCGATTCTCGATATGCTGTTTCCACCAGGTGCGCCGACTCGCATTCCGATTGTGGCGATTACAGGCACCAACGGCAAAACGACCACTACCCGGCTGACGGCTCACATCTTTCGTCAGGTTTACGACACCGTTGGCTTTACTACTACAGACGGCATCTATTTAGGCAATCACCTAGTAGAGAAAGGCGATACGACCGGGCCGCAGAGTGCACGGATGATATTGCAAGATCCGACAGTTGAGGTAGCCGTTTTGGAAACCGCTCGGGGCGGGCTGCTGCGCTCAGGATTGGCCTTTCGGTATTGCGATGTCGGGGTCGTGCTAAATGTCGCTGCTGACCATCTTGGCCTGGGCGATATCAACACCGTTGACGAGCTGGCTAAGCTTAAAGCAGTTGTTGCAGAAGCGGTTCATGCCAATGGCTATGTGGTGCTCAATGCAGACGATGAGCGGGTGGCGGCGATGGCCGACCGAGTAGATGGTAAGGTTGCTTATTTCTCGATGAATCCCGATCATCCGCTGGTGCGATCGCATGTTCAAAACGGCGGGATTGCAGCCGTTTACGAAGAGGGCTATCTGTCAATCTTGCAGAATGACTGGCTGCTGCGCATCGAAAAAGCGGAGCGCATCCCGGTGACAATGGGCGGACTTGCCTCCTTTATGATCGCCAATGCGCTGGCCGCCAGTCTGGTGGGCTTTGTCCAGGGGATAAAAATAGAAGATATTCGAGCGGCTTTGCGAAGCTTCAAGGCATCGGCTAAGCAGATCCCAGGGCGAATGAATTTGTTTAACCTGGGTCGCTGCCACGCGCTGGTTGACTACGCTCACAATCCGGCAGGCTACGAGGCGGTTGGCAGCTTTGTGAAAAACTGGCCGGGCCCTTCTATGGGCGTAGTCGGTGGCCCAGGAGACCGGCGCGACGAAGATTTTGTAGCGCTGGGCAGGCTGGCCGCTGAGATTTTTGACCAGGTTGTGATTAAAGAAGACGACGATACGCGCGGTCGTCCTCGTGGTGAGGCTGCCGAGCTGATTATGCAGGGCATTGCGCAGGCGGCGGTGGCCGATGCGCCGTCGCCAATCGTTCATCTAGATGAGGCCGGGGCAATCGACTGGGCGCTAGATAATGCGCCAGATCAAGGGCTGGTGGTAGTTTTGCCAGACAGCGTTAGTCGGGCGATCGCGCTGATCAATGCCCGAGGCCCGATTCCAGATAGTCTGGATTCTTTGGAAGGCGCTTATCAGCTGAATTCCAATGGTTCATTGCCGAGCAACCCAACCCCTGGCCCGGTTTCTAGCCCAATTTCTGGCCCAATTTCTGAGGGGAGCGCTAATGTGGATATAGAGGCATCAGCGTCTAACGTAGCGGCTACCCCTTCTTAAGCTAGCCCGATCGGTTCACTAAAACCGGCTTAACTAAGCTTCTATGAAACGGCGTCTGAGAAAATGACGTCTGGGAAACGGCGTCTGGGAAATGTAGGAGACTCACTTTTTTAATGGTTATCAACGCATCTCGAACTGAGGCTAAGGCAGCCACTCGCTCTGACTACGAAGACAAAACCCAGGCGATCGCCCGGCAGCTCTTAGCCGACAGTCAGGGCAAGCGATCGCTCTTTTCGAAGGTGCGCGATCAGCTGCGCTGGGACGACAAGCTGCTGGGCTGGACGATGGACAACCCCGGCCTGCGGGTGCAGATGTTCCGCCTGATCGACTGCCTGCCCGCGCTGACGACCAAAGCCGAAATTGCCCGTCACCTGCAAGAGTATTTGGGCGACGACAGCGTCGAACTGCCACAGGCGCTCAAAGGGCTGCTCAACTTTGCCGACCCAGACTCCATGCCCGCTCAGGTAGCGGCCACCACGCTCTCAGGCGCAGTCGAAACGCTGGCCCGTAAGTACATCGCCGGAGAAAATCTTAAGCAAGCGCTGAAAAGCATTGAGCGGCTGCGCAAGCAGTCGATGACATTCACCGTCGATCTGCTGGGGGAGGCCGTTGTCACCGAGACCGAGGCCCAGGCTTACCTGGACCGATATCTAGGCCTGATGGCTGAGCTGACGACAGCGGCTCAGAATTGGTCAACGGTACCCCAAATCGACCTGGCCAGTGAGCAAGCCCTGCCCAAAGTGCAGGTGACGATGAAGCTGACGGCGTTTTACTCCCAGTTTGACCCACTGGATGTAGAAGGATCTCAGGCTAAGGTGAGTGATCGCATTCGCACTCTGCTGCGCCGGGCTGAGGAATTAGGGACGGCGGTGCACTTCGATATGGAGCAGTATCGCTATAAAGACGCCACCCTCGAAACGCTCAAGCAGCTGCTGATGGAACCCGAGTTTCGCGATCGCACCGATCTAGGGATCACCCTGCAAGCCTATCTGCGAGACAGCTATGAAGATTTAAAGGGTCTGATTGACTGGGCAAAGGAGCGCGGCAACCCGCTCACCGTTCGCTTAGTAAAAGGCGCTTATTGGGATCAAGAAACCATTACCGCTCGCCAAAACTACTGGCCGACGCCGGTTTACAATCACAAGTCTTCTACTGACGCCAACTTCGAGCGGATGACGCAGCTGCTGTTGGAAAACCATGAGCATCTCTACGCCGCGATTGGCAGCCATAACGTCCGATCTCAGGCACTGGCGCTGGCGATCGCCAAAACGCTGAAAATTCCACCGCGCCGAATCGAGTTTCAGGTGCTTTACGGCATGGCCGATACGCTGGCGACCGCGCTGGTCAAGCAAGGCCACCGGGTACGGGTTTACTGCCCTTATGGCGAGCTGATTCCCGGCATGTCTTATCTAATTCGGCGACTGCTGGAAAATACGGCCAATAGCTCATTTTTACGTCAGAGCCTGGAAGACCGCCCGGCGGAAGAGCTGCTAGCGATCCCTGTTTGGGGCGCAGGTGACGGAGATACTGCCGAAGTCACCCCCAAACCCATTGCTTCGACTGCTGACCTGTTCACGCGGATTGATCCATCGGCGGATACTGACTACGCGGTTTTGCATCATCGACAGGAGGCGATCGCCGCGCTCCAATCCGTCCAGCAGCAGCTCGGCAAAACCTACTGGCCGCTGATCAACGGCGACTCTGTCCAGACAGAAGCCAAAATTCCCTCGGTAAATCCGTGCAATCCGACCGAAGAAGTCGGCACCATTGGGCAAATTGATATAGACCAGGCAGATCAGGCGGTGGCTGCGGCCAAAGCAGCGTTTGAGACCTGGAGCCGAACGCCAGTCCAAGAGCGAGCGGCCATCATCTGTCGGGCGGCAGATCTGCTAGAAGCCAGGCGTCATCAGCTCAATGCTTGGATGGTCTTAGAGGGCGGCAAACCCTTACAGCAGGCCGATGCAGAAGTCTCGGAGGCAGCGGATTTTTGTCGCTATTACGCGGCTGAAATGGAGCGGCTAGACGACCCGGTTGTCTATGACGTGGCGGGGGAGAGCGATCGCTACTTCTACCGGCCCAAGGGCATTGTGTTAGTGATTTCGCCCTGGAACTTTCCGCTGGCGATTCCGACTGGGATGACGGTCGCAGCGCTGGCAACCGGCAACTGCGTGATGCTAAAACCGGCAGCGGTCACCTCTGTGATTGCCGCTCAGCTAGCCGATATTTTGGTAGAAGCAGGCATTCCCAAAGGCGTCTTCCAGTATCTGCCCGGTAAGGGATCGACTGTGGGTAACCATTTGGTCAGGCACCCCGATGTAAACATGATTGTGTTCACTGGCTCGCAGGAAGTGGGCTGTCAGATCTATGCGGATGCGGCGATTTTGCAGCCGGGGCAAAAGCACCTGAAGCGAGTGGTCGCAGAAATGGGTGGTAAAAATGCCCTGATTATCGATGAGAGCGCTGACCTGGATCAGGCCGTGCAAGGCGTGGTCTATTCTGCCTTTGGCTACAGCGGTCAGAAGTGCTCTGCCTGCTCTCGCGTGATTGTGTTAGCACCGGTTTACGAGGCGTTTGTCAGCCGCTTAGTAGAGGCAACCAAATCACTCAATGTGGGCGATGCGACCCATCCGGGGACTCAAGTTGGCCCGGTGATCGACGCGACTGCTCAAAAGCGAATCCGAGAATACATTGACACAGGCAAAGCAGAAGCGACCCTGGCGCTGGAACTGCCTTCGCCAGAGCCGGGCTATTTTGTCGGACCGGTGATCTTTACCGATGTCGATCCGCAGGCGACGGTTGCCCAGGAAGAGATTTTTGGGCCAGTGCTGTCGGTGATTAAGGCGGCGGATTTTGAGGAAGGGTTGGCGATCGCTAACAGCACCGACTATGCTCTTACCGGTGGCCTCTACTCCCGCACGCCCTCTCATATTGAGCAAGCCTACCAAGACTTTGAAGTCGGCAACCTCTATATCAATCGCACGATTACTGGCGCGATCGTCGCCCGTCAGCCCTTTGGCGGCTACAAGCTCTCAGGCGTTGGCTCCAAAGCCGGTGGACCCGACTACCTGCTGCAATTTCTCGACCCGCGCACCGTCACCGAAAATGTTCAGCGTCAGGGCTTTGCCCCGATTGAAGGAATGGAGTAGGCGCATCTGACCTGCCAACAGGCAAAACCATTTTTTGAAACGCCCTTTTAATACTGGTCTCGTCAGCCTGTAGATAGGCCGCACGGTCGATGGTGATGATCTTGCCGCACATCCCCAAGGCCGCAATGCCATTGCCAGGAAACTCCGAGACAATTTCGTGCTCAATGTTTCTAGGGATCAAGACAATACGCTGCCCTACCAGCATCAGATTAAACGGAATATTGCGCTGTTGCAGCCGGTCAATCCATAAAAAGACTTTGTGAGCCGGGGTATCTCTGTTAAACACCATGACCTGAGCGGGATACCCCTTTAGCAGGGCATAGTCTGGCAGGGCACAGTCTTGAGATTTCACCAACGGCTGTTCGAGCAGTGGCCATACTTCAACCGGCAAAGGCTGTTTGTGATCCATCGCCTGAAAGTGGATGTGATTGACCGAGGCTCCCGAGTGCAAGGCATTAAAAAATAACAGCGTGTGAGTCAGCTGTTTGAACAGGCTAAAGGCGTCTTCTAGAAATGGAAGAGACAGCTTTTGAGGAAAATGAGAGAGCGTAGACGAATCTTTTGCCGTGGGCACCCACAAGCAATGGCCGTCCGGATCGATTGGGGCCACGTTGTAGTAAGCGTTCCAGGTGAAGTGTTGAAGTGAGACCTGAAGCAGGGGTTTGCGGGTAAGCAAACTGAGCGAATGGCTGCTGTCCTGGCAAAAGAAGCGACAGCGTTGGGGGTCAGGTGAAATGTCGGGCTGTCGTCCTAAGGACCGCCGATGTCCGCCCGGTCTGAGCGCACGATAGCCATTGAACTGACAGATAAAGCCGATGTTATCAATCTGCTTTTCTTCGACCGCCCCTTGAATTTCTCGTGACTGGGTGAGATTTTGAGCGTAGTATGTATGGCGATCGCCCTCCTTTTTCACCCCAAAGGCGATCGCATCTCCTCGCTGCCACTGCCCGTCTGGATCGTCTTCTGAAGCCTCAAATTGGTTGATCAGTTTGTCCGCTGCAACAGCCTGATTCCATGCTTTGTACAGCTGATCGCTCAAATAGGAATCTGCCATAATCAGCAGAGACTCTTCTGCGCTGATGGCAACCAAGCGCTGGAGCAAAAGGCTTTGACAATCTCTCCATAAGCGTGGCCCAGTAAGGTGCTGATGTTGTTGTGATTCGCCCCCCGAGCTAGCCATATCTCTTTCGGCCCAGGAGATGCCTGGTACAGGCGCTGACTCATCTCAACAGGAACATCAAGGTCTTGATCGCCATGCACATAGAGAACGGGAACTTTTAGCTGGCTGACCTTGCTAAGGGAGTCAAAAGGATGGGCCAGCAGCTGCTCAATGGGAAAAAAGCGATAGATCGATCTGCCCTTCACCACATCTTTCATCGCGGTAAATGAGCTTTTGACAATCAGATTGGCCATGCGGGGCTGCTGAGCGGCGAGGTGAATGGCGATCGCTCCGCCCATAGAGTGACCGCAAACGGTGATCCGCTCTGGCGCAATCTGGCGCACCGCCGTCAGGTATTGCCACGCGGCCTCGACATCGGCATAGGTCGTCTGCTCGGTGGGGCCGACGCCAGTGCTTTGTCCGTAGCCGCGATAGTCAAAGGCGAATACAGAAAAGCCCAAATTATAATAAAAGCGAATGCGCTCTAAGTTATAGCTGATGTTGCCATAGTTGCCGTGGCAAAGCAGCAGCACCCGGCGACTGCCCGGATGAGGCAACCACCAGCCGTGTAGCGTACCCGTTTCTGAAGATATGGCCTCTATGCCGGCCTCCTGTTCAACCCGTATCCAAACATCTTCGTAGGGCAATCCGCTATCGGCTGGGGTACTCATCAGATGGGGCAAAGGGCGAAAAATCAGCTTTGCCTGAGCATAATAGAGCGCCAGGCAAGTGCCCGCATAGGCGACAGCAGCCAGGCTACCGGCAAACAGCAGCGGACTGACGGCTTTATTAGCAGAGCTAGCCATAGCAATCAGATAAAACAGATGAGGAATAAACATGGACTGAGTAGACGAATAAATCAGGACTTAAGTTCAGTCTACCCTCAGCCCCGACGCAAAAAGGTGCCCGCAGGCACCCTTCAAATTAGTCTCAAACTGGCTGGTCTCAAGATGGGGTCGGCCCTTTAGAGTAGTCAGCCACCTAGCGACGCAGCCACTTGGCCGCGATCGCCCCAAGCGCTGCACCCACCAGCGGATTGCTCAAAAACTTCAAAATAGCTGGCTGGTCAGCAAGCACATCTTGAAAGACATCAGGGTGAGCCGTATAGGCAAACGAAGCTAGCTTACCCACATCGTCTGCACTCATCTTTTTAGGATTGTGAGTCGAAAGGCCCAGCTGCTTTTCTAAGTCGCGATCACTCAGACCTCTTTCTTTGAGGTGCTTAAAGAAGTCGCGAGCGACATCGTCGCGCTCGTTTGGCTTAATCTTTGCGATCGCTTGCTTCAGCTCAGGATCCATCTGACTGGCAGGTACCCGCTCCGGATGGAAAGACCGCTTGAGCAAACCGTGCCGCTCATCGCGAGAAGAGCGATCAGCAAAGTCATCGAAGCTCTGATACTTTTCGCCCAGAGCTTCATTATCGTTAAGGACTTCTTTATTGCCACCCGCCAGATCTTTCATAATCTCGCGTTTGTACTTATCACTTGTAGACATGAGGGCAAACTCCAATATTGATGAATGTTTCGTGGGTATAGGGCCAAGCAAAGCAAACCGCAGGCTACCTGGAATTTTGGCAACAGCCTGCCTAGCTTCAGCTTAGCTAGAGCGTTATGCGGGCTGTTCGTATTCAACTTGCCGGGTTTGCGAGTCGTAGTTAGCCTGCAAAATCAGCTCTTTATCGGGGGCGTACACCAGCACCTTCAAATCTTTATCGGGAAAGCTTTGGCGAAAGCCCTGGAGCAGAGATCGAGATAGATCTTTGACTTCGTTAGGCCGCACTGAATCAGAAATGACAACGCCGAGCTTGTCGTTATCACGCACATAGGCATCGGAAATAAGCCCTCGAGCTGCACTAACGACCCAGTCACCATAGGTTTGCCCAGCGGTAGAATTTCCCCGCTCCAGCTGCTCGTAGCCGACATTAGTCCCTGCGGGAGCCTCGCTAGTAGCAGTGGCACAGCCGGTAGTTACAGTGAGCAGCAGTACTAGCGCTAGGGCTGTGAGCCAGCGACGGCTGCGTTGAAAGAACGTCATGGTGTTTCCATGTTCCTTAGCTTGACGACAAAAAGAGCACAGCGCTCTATCTATCGAGCGCTATCAGACTGCATATTACGAAATTCCGTAGCGTACCTAACACTTCTAAAAGGGTAAATATGAGCAGCCATCAATTTCTTTAGATAGATTCTCAAATATCCTCTGCTTAGAGCAATAACCAAGAAAGGACAAAGGTACAAACAAAGAAACTTTCTCTAAAGACAAAATCCAAAGATCAGCGGCCCAACCTGTCATTCCCCATTTCCCTTTTCCCCCTTTCCCTATTCTCCCTTCTCAAACTGCCAATACCGATAAGCGCTATAAGCCATAGTGACCACGCCAGCAATCAGCGCAGTCTCATCAATTTCAAACTGCGAGTGATGCAGCGAATAGTTGTGCCGACCTGCAAAACCAACGCCCAGGCGAAACATCGTGCCAGGGGCGAGGCTGGTGTAGTTGGCAAAATCTTCTGCGCCCATAGAGGCATCGGCTATCCACTGAATGCGATCGCTGCCCAATGCCTCACTGGCACAGTCAGCCACCAGCTGAGTTAAATCAGGATCGTTGAGCACAGAGGTACAGCGACGGCGATAGTTAACGGTGCAGGTCGCGCCATGTAGGTGACAAACGTCGGTCGCAATCCGCTCTATCCATTCGGGGAGCAGGGCATGGGTATCGGCATGGAGCGATCGCACCGTCCCTGTCAGCCGCACTTGGTCAGCAATCACATTCGGCGCGCGACCGCCCGAGATCTGGCCAATGGTAATTACAGCCGGGTGCAGCGGATTAATTGTGCGGCTGATTGACTGCTGAAGCTGCGTGATCACCTGCGCTGCGATCCAAATAGCGTCAATGGCTTCGTGAGGGCGCGCGCCGTGACCAGATTCACCCGAGATGACAATTTCTAGATCATCGGCAGCCGCCGTCAGCGCACCCTGGCGCAGCCCAATCACGCCCGCCGGAATGCTGGGGAATACGTGCAAACCAAAAATAGCGGCCACATCTTGCATAACGCCGTCTTCGATCATCCACTTGGCCCCCTGGGAGGTTTCTTCAGCGGGCTGAAAGAGAAAGCGAGTCGTGCTGGGAAAAGGCTGCTCGCTGGCATTGACCAGCTCAGCTAAAACCATCGCCGTCCCGAGGCCGACAGCCGTGTGAGCATCGTGCCCGCAGGCGTGCATAATCCCCGGACTCTTAGAGACGAAGGGCAGATCCGCTTTTTCGACAATCGGCAGCGCGTCCATGTCAGCGCGAATAGCTAGCACGTCCTGATTCGGCGGCGTCTCGCCTTTTAGCTCAGCGACAACGCCCGTCTTGCCAACCATTTCCTGCACCTGAAAACCGCAGGAAGAGAGCACACCCGAAATGTAAGCAGCCGTCTGATATTCTTGGCCGCTGAGTTCGGGATGCGAGTGAACGTGGCGGCGAATTTCGGT